>CAZJJR010000015.1:0-44754 GCA_964546365.1 uncultured bacterium
TGTCCTATTTTGCGCGTATCTCGGCTGTTCCCCATTAAGGCAATATCTCAGTACATTCTAGAGACTTACGAAGAAGGCACTACATTCTTTCCGCCGATTTGCGTTAATGTTCAACCACCGCCAACTTACCGTGATGGGAGTATTTTTCTTCCTTACCACTCGGCTGCTTTACGTTTGACGGACGGACAACATCGATGCTTTGGGATTCGTCAAGCACTAAAGGATATTCAGGTGAAACAGTCGGTGGGTGCAGTTATTCTTTCTCAGCTAGAGATCGGGGTGTTGATTTATGCCGGACTGCCTTTGGAACAGGAACGTCAGGCGTTTCGAGATCAGAACTTGCTGGTGCAAAGACCGAGTGTGTCACTTTCTCATGCGTTCGATCGCCGATCGCCTACTGTCTCGATCGCCAAAAACCTACTCAAGCAAGTCCCTCAGTTTCGCAACAACGTGGAGATGGCAGAAAACAGTTTGGGTAAGCACAATCCCAAGCTGTTAACTTTTTCTACTTTGGTGAGCGCTACCCGATATATGTTCCCTAACCTAAAGTCTATGCAGGATTTGCAACCTAGAACTGATTGGGCAGCGACGTTTTGGGCAGCAGTAGCGAGCATTCTACCTGAAGACCCTTGGAAGGTTAAAAGCAAAGAGGAACGGGCGATTCAGAGACAGCAGTCGCTGGCGGTAACAGCGGTTGTTTTTCAAGCCTTGGGATTGTTAGCTCGCGACCTTTACCTGGAAAGGGTTCCAGAAGAGGAACTGGTCAAGTGGTTGGGTAGACTGCGGGAGATAGACTGGCGACGCGCTAACGAATTGTGGAGGGAGCGAGGGGTAACGCAAGTTGGTGCCACGGGAGAGCCGATTATTTCCAATACCAAGACTACGGTTGATGCTTGTCATCGGTTACTTCGGGAGTTTGTGGGCATTGTTCCGATGAGTGGTGTAGTTTGATTTACACTGGGGCTGGAATGCGTCTCTAAAAGAGCGATCGCACATCGAAGACAACCTATTTTTACCTGTTGAATCCTCACTCAGCTAAAAACGAACAGATAGCCCGCAGCATACTAGCACTTCCCTTACCACTAGGACGCAAAATAGGCAAATTTTTGGGTCTATTTCCCTCAATAAAACCCGTTGCAGCGTGTTTGGCACTAGCGGTTGCCATTACGACAATATCAGCAGTTTTGGAAAGTTGGCGTAGTCTATCATTACCCACTTTGTCATGGCTTAAATGAACTGTAACTCCATTGCAAAAAGACTCTAGAATAATTTTTACTCTCAGTGCTACCGATTCTGTAAGGGTGTAAATTAAAATAGATTTGTTTTTGAGCTTTTGGAAAAAATTATCGGTTTCATTAACACTTTTTGCTGATATTACATCAATAGGGAAAAGATGCTCAAGTGCTTGCTGTTGACCAAACTCTTCGACTAAAAGGCGCAAAATTTGCCACTGTCCTGCTTCAATTCGCCTAGAAAATTGAGAGAATTGGTTGGCTACAGTAATCAGAAGTTGGACTCGCTTTTCTGAAGATGGACAGGGATATAAAATCAGCAAATCGAGAAAATCTAATATCCAATCAACTTTTTTAGGAGAGGCGAATTGATGCCAAAGTTCAAGGGCGTAGTCTACAATTTCGATATATTTGGCTTGGTCTGTGCCAAGGGTAAAAAGTGCGATCGCTAATTCATTAAACAATACTAAATCTGCATCCCCTCCTTCTGTACTGAAAACCAACAAATCGAGCATCAACCCATAAAGTGCGAAAAATTCTGGGCGCGGGAATTGTCGATCTTTTTGGAAGAAAGCCAGCAAGTAAGGTAAAGCATTGTGCAGGATAAACTCAGCTTTAGAAAAAACCCTTTGTTGCAATTGGGCGAAAGTTTCTACTGCATTTGGCACTGTTAGTAAACTGTCAATCTCCCACTCAACAGCACCCAGACTGGCAACATAAATAGCGCGTTCCCAAGTAGGGTCATTGTCCAGCTTAGACAGCCATTCTATCCAATTCGCCGGAACTGATTCAGCAGCAGGAGTATTGTCAATTTCCTTCTCTTGAGTTCCCCTCAGTTTAGCCAGATAATCTCGGTTCCAACGGACGGATTGCAAAGCTGTTCGATCGCTTACATTCAATTCGTCAAATGCTTGCAAGACAGCTTTTTCGGCAGATAAAGTTTGCAGTTCGTAGGCACATTGAAGAAGTAAGCGCACCTTTTCTGGAGATGACTGTGCATTGCCAGCGAGGGAGAAAGCGCGATCGCAATCTCCATTTCTCAATAACTGTTCTGCCTGTTGCAAAGGATCTCCCACTAACTGCGGTGCGGCATCTGGCAGTAGTGCGGCAAGCTTTTGTAAGTAATATAAGTTAGAAGCTTCAATACCCGGAATTGCCAGCAGTTCGTCGCGGAGGTTGGGTTGAGGAGGTTCGCTACCTACTGCTAACAACATGAATAATTTTAAGATTTCTGGCGTTTTACTGCCAGCACGAACGGTAAACAGAGTGCTGTAGCGAGGAAAAATTGCTTCTTGGAAATAGGTAACGGCACTTCTGGGAGAGTTATTCTCCTCAAAACGCTGGAGTTCGGTGCGGTACACTGCTACTAGCAGCGCTTGGGTGACGGCGAAAGGTCGGCGAACTTGCAAGAGGTTGCCGAGTTGAGGAAGTGCCAGCAACTCGTCCCAAAGTTGTAATTCTGCTAAGAGTTGGACGCGCAAAAATAGAAGATTGAGTGCGTCGAGGCGATGTCGATCTAATAAATATTGCAGTTCTTTTTCGGCTGAAATGCGATCGCCTGCTTGCAATGCCATGTAGAAGTCTCGCAAAACTCGACCAGTGGGACGGGGAATTTCGGCGATGCGTTTGGAAGTGCGATCGCTGACTCGGCGCATTCGTTCCAGTGCTTCCCAAACTCCAGGCGCACCACCACCAGACAATTTGATCGCAGCACCTTTGGTAAATTCGTAAACCGCAGCTTCTACAGGATCTTCTAAATTTAGCTTGGCACGTTGTCCCCGAAATTTAGAATAGGTGGGGCCAACAAATGCCATCAATGCTTCGCTGAGACTGCGTAATTGGCGTTCTGACAGAGCAATACCGTACCAATCAACGATATCGCGATCGCGCCAGCAGGGGAGAATGGTAGGTAAGGGTTCTGTCTGGGTGAGGCGTTCTACCCAAGGACGAATTTTCGCCTGTTTTCCTTCGCCGCGTTCGATTTTTTCCAGGTCAAATTTGTTACCTGTGCCGAAGAATTGCTCTAGGAAATGGCGGATCTCTGCCTGGGTGGGAGGGTTCATCGTTCCACGCCTCCCCAACGACTCTGGAAAATCACCTGTTGTTCGGCAATCACTTCAGAAGAGGTGACATAGTTTAAGGCTTCCTCATTCAGGGTAATGCCGTTGTAGGTGAAGTTCATCGAACCTGCCAGATAATAGCTGTCCCCCAAGATACCTTTGGTGTGGAGTTCGTCGGCAATGTGGAAACGCACAGCAACATCGGTGTTGGAGGTTCTGGTTTTTAGTTGTTCAATGAAACTGCGGTTGTGGGTATCGGGACGAGTGGCGATGTGGATAGTGGTTCCGTGTTCGGCGAGGGTAGCAAGGATTTGGGAGAGGCGAATGCGGGTGCGAGTCCAAGAAGGTTCTAGGCAGAGGAAGGTGTTGGCAGTATTATCGATAATGGGAATGTCAGATATCCAGGGGGAAACGAGCCACAGGCAATGACTGGGGGTGAGGAGTTCCGCGACAAAGATAGACTGGAGTAAGTCTGGGACTTGTCGGGAACTGAGGCGGGAGTGGATATATCGGGAGGGCATTTCGGGTGATATGCTGATGAAGCTTTGAGCTTAATGCTATTTTGCCCATAAAATTAAGTGTAGATGCCTATTCCGTCAGAAATTCAAGCTATAATCGAGCAACTCAACTTAACCAGGAGGTCAATGAGATTGAACAAGACTCAAGTGAAGGAGTTAACTTAGTTAGACCTTTATTATCTACGTTTTAGGACAATGTTATGCTAATTCTGTTTTTTACTTTCTTCTACGATATTTTATAGCTTGCTATTATCACTTTATATTAAACTCATTTTGGAGGGTAATAAAGCTATATATCAAACATCAAATAAAACTAGGTATTATAGAAAATTTCAATATTAATTCCCAATCCCAAATAGGATAAATATGAGTTCAAAAAAACATTTATTTTCAGGTGAGACATTTACATCTGAAGATAAATCCCAGGACGCTAATATATCTCCCTCAGATGAGCAAATCAATGAGAAATATAGTAAAGGAGAAATAAGAATTGTTACAGAACAGGCTCGTTATCCACTGGATAGCATAGAAATTATGCTTGATAGCAAAAAGTATATTCTAAACCCTGAATACCAGCGCAGAAAAAGATGGGACAATATTCGTAAATCTCGTTTAATAGAATCATTAATTATGAATGTCCCTATTCCGCCGATATTTTTATATGAAATAAATTACTCTATTTATGAAGTCATGGATGGGCAGCAGAGACTAACAGCTATTTATGAGTTTTATAAAGGAAAATTTAACCTAGACGGCTTAGCCCATTGGTCAGAACTTAATGGGAGAAATTATAAAAATTTACCTGAGCAAGTTAAAAGAGGAATAGATAGACGTTATTTATCTTCTATTGTACTATTACAAGAAACAGCTAAAACCCAACAAGAAGCTGAGTCTCTCAAACAAATAGTTTTTGAAAGATTGAACAGTGGAGGAGAAAAGCTAACTTCACAAGAAATAAGAAATGCTTTATATAATGGTAATTTTAATCAATTGTGTATAAAACTTGCTCAAAATGATTCTTTTCGTAAAATGTGGAAATTACCTTTGGAAAGCGAAGGGGAAGAAAAACTGCTTGCAAGCGAAGCTTATCGCAAAATGGAAGACGTTGAATTAGTTTTACGATTCTTTGCTTATAGGCATTTTGATAAGCTCAAAGGTTCTATTGACAAATTTTTAGATGATTATTTAAAGCAAGCCAATCATTATGATGATGAAACGATAAAATCTCTTGAAAATCTGTTTAATGAAACCATTGATTTGATTTATGCCATATTTAAAGATTCGGCTTTTTTATTACCTCCTAGACAAAAACGTAAATCTAAGTCTCCAGCAAAAATCATTTACGATTCAATGATGCAAGCAGTTGCAAATAACATTTCACACAAAGATAAATTAATAAAAAATGGTGAATCTATCCGAAAGAATTTATATTTAAATAAAGAATTACTCTACTCCAAAGAAGAAAATAACATAGATATCTTTGATACTAGATATAATACTGCAAAGTATATAGAGTTACGCATGAACTATTTTCATAACTTTTTCCAAAGCTATATTTAGTAAAGTTAAGTAAAATTATGAATATAACTTCATTGGACAATTTTAAAAGAGAACTTAATCAGGTAAGAGAATATTTAAAACATATTGAAATTGTAAATAATCTTACTGCGTATAGTATTTTAGAAATTGATAATGAACAAATCAAAGATTTATTAAATAATCTAAAAGAACATTCTAATTTTTTTAAGACAAATAGACGGATATTTGAATATAAAGCAGCTATTATTTCACTTTATGGGTTATTGGAAAAATATATTGAAGCTTGGATTAAAGAGTATCTTGAGTCTCTTTGTAGGTTAGTACCTAACTATAAGGAAATAGATGAAATTATTAAAAATAAGCATTTTGAATTTTCGTTAAAACTAATTAATACTATTATAAATCAGGAGAGGGCAAAATATGAGGGTCTTGAAAAAGAGGAGGTTTTAGAAAAATTAAATAATTGTATTGCCATTGGTACAAATTATAAAATTAACACAGAAGCATTTGTTTTACTATCTGGCAATTTAAAACATGAAAAAATTGTAGAATTGTTTAAAAATATAAATATAAATTTAAATAATGAATTAGTTAAAAATGAAACCCTAAATCAAGAAATCGGTCTGTCAAAAGATCAAATAGCTCATAAAGAAAAAGATGTTTTATATAATAAGATTAATGATTTAGTTGACAGAAGAAATCAAATTGCTCATGGTTCAGAGATATTAGATATTTTAGGTATTTCTAGACTAGAACCTTATATTCAATTTTTAGAAGTGTACTGTCAAGCAATTTTTGAAGCACTTTTTGAGAACTTAATTAAACAAGAATCAAAACATACTTTCCAAAAAATTGAAAAAATAATTAAGGTATATTGTAATAAAATTTTAGCTTTTGAAATCGAAAATTATACGGTAGAAGTTGGAGATATGCTAATTATTGAAACCCAAGAAAGTAGATTTTTTAAAAAACCTATTTTAACAATTCAATTGGACTCTAAAGAATATCAAGAGCTTTCAATTTCCGAAAAAACAAAGATTGCTATAAGTGTTGAGCATAAAATTAAAGATAATCAAACATTTTACATAATGAAAAAAAGTTAGATTCTAAATACAAAAAATGATATTATTACCATACTTTATTATTAATAACTTTGATTAATTAAATTTAGTTATTAATTGGCTACTGTATCGCCTCTCGAATCTGTAACACCACAGTAAATCCCCACGAATACCGTTGCACTCCCCCAACCTGCGGGTAAACCTGCAAAAAGCCAAGTTCCAAAGGTGCGACAGCTAAATTAAGCATAGCTGACTTTAACTCGTGTCTGCCAGAGGGTAGAGCAATTAGCGAAACCGACCTACCTTGCCTGAACGCCTCCTCTACCTGTTCTCGCCAATCGCGCTCATATACCCAAACTTGGCGTTCATCCACCTGTAACAGATCCAGCAAAAACTCTCTATCGGCATCGGGAAGCACTGCAAAGGGATTGTAGGAAGACAAAGCACGCGATCGCACAACATTCCCCCTTGCCCACAACAACCCATAAATCACCTGAAACCGCCAATAGGGATTCGGCTGAATCAACCCCAAATGAACCAACGCCCGGTCTAAATCGTCCCTGCTGCTGGCAATATAAGCAAAAACCCGCGCATCAATCTCAATCCCTAACCGTTCCTCCTCCTCATGCCATAACCGAATCAAATCCAGTAGCAGCTTATCCGTTTCCGGGTTACTCCCAGGACGCAAAATTCGTGCATTAATCGCTGTCATCACCGGATGCGTCACCAGTATCCCCTCAGCAGACAGAACTTTCCGCAGTCTGTCGCTTGCCTGTTTTAGTTCCGCGTAACCCTGTGCTGATCGAAAACCTGCCACTGCATCTGCCACCACAACACTCGTTTGCGTCAACTCCAGCAACCGCGTCAATTCCCCATCTACAATCTCAAAATCCGAAGGTTCCAACGCAGTCCTCGCCAAGCGGAAGAAATTTGCCGGATCAGCAGCATAGCGCCGCACAATTTCCTCAAGTGTTCCCCCTCCGCCAATGGTAGACTCAGTAATCCAGATTTCTGCCATTCCCTCTGGCATAGCAGCAGCATCCGACGGACGGGGGCCAGGGTCAATATCTAAAAGCAAATCAACTGCATCAAACTGAGGACACAACTGCTGACAGGCATCCAGCAACGCACCCCCCAACGTCGCCTTAAAGCGCAATATCGCCCACTCATGCCAGTTGCGATTCGGTTCTGACCAAAGCACCGGGGCAAGGTCATTTAAAATAGTTTGCATCGTATCTGTATTGCAAAGCGTCAATAAGCGATCGTGTACCCTCTGGCGCTGCGTCGAATCAGCTTCAGAATTTTCCTCTGCTTCTAATAGCGTTTCTTCCACATTCAATGTTTGGAAGATATTTTCTAGAACCCTCGCCATTTCCTCACCGATATTTTTATTACTCAAATTCTCAAAAGCTTCAGCAAGCGAGATTTGCTCTTTCAAAGCACAAGCAGTCAGCATTGATAAATAAATTTGATAAAGCCAATCGCGCTGAAAGACATTGGTAAATTCACCTAATCGCGCATCCGTCAATACCAAATTACGAAAATATGCCGTGCGAAATGATTGAATTTTTTCCCGATTTGGGTCAGTCAAATTTATCGTGAAATTGCTAGGAATGCGAAAGCGAAATACCAAACCATCCACAAATTGAGAAAATCCCACACTAGCAGGACTGCCATCTTGAAGTTGAGTAAAACGAATAGTTGTATCTAGTTCTCGGTACTGCTTACCTTCTTGGATGCGGAGGTTAGCGCGAGATGCGATCGCAAATCTTCTCACCTCCACCGGACATTGTTGACTATGAGTAAAACAGCAAACTTCCTCAATAATTTCACACCAAGGGGAACCTTGAGGCAATTCCAATTTCATCCCCGCATCATAAGGCACAATTTGACTGCACCATTCTAATTGAGCATTAGAAGTATTAGAAACATTTTGGGGAATTTGAGCAGGTTTAAACTCCCAAGGACGCACGCAGCGAATATCAACAACCTGCCCATCTTGCCAAAATTGAAAATATCCCAATTCTTCAAATTCAGCACAATAATTTTCCACCGGAAACTGTTGTTCTCTTTCGTGTAAATTCGGTGGCGCAATCCAATGACTCGCATAAATATGTTGTACCCCAAACCGCCGCGACACCCTACCTGGAGTAAAAGTTTTCAATGCTTGCACGATCGGCATTTGATTAATCTCTTCCTCACTATAGCGAGTTTGTGCAGGCGTAATAATTGTTACTTCTGGTAACAGCAAATCGCTAAATAAATTTTGTGGTACAAAATCGGGCAACGGTGAAAATGGTACTTGATAATCCTGTTCTGATTCACCTGTATAACAGGGAATTCGCTTCCATCCAGATTTCAATCGCCGCAATAATGTAGGAAGAACTGCCATCATTAATGCTCTTGGCGGTTCCCATAAAATAGAATCAACTTCATCTTGATTAATGTGCAATGTTGATAATAAATAACCTTCTAAATTGCGCTGTTGTGCTTCATTTTCTAGAATATTTTCAATTAAAGTAATGACTTTATTTTGGCGATCGCAAGAGTAAGGCGGACTAGCAAAATCGTTCCATACACTACCTTTAGGCGCACCAGTAGCTAATTGTTGGGCAACCCAGTCCATAAAAGCGAAAACCGCTTGAATGCGAAGGACATAGCGGTTAGCAATGGGTAGCGATCGCTTTTCCAAAATTGGATTAAACAGCGTATCATAAGCTTGATAAGCAATGCGATCACGTCCATAATCAGAAAGTACAACCACCGTCCAAGGACGCATAATTCTCCGCCGTCCCGCCCGTCCTTTCCTCTGAAGAAAAGATGCCATATCTAGCGGTGCTTTATGTTGAATTACCGCCCCAACTTCGGCATCATTGTATCCAACTTCCAAAGAAGCAGTAGCAACAATAATATCTGAATCTTGCTCAACTCCCGTATCTTGAGAACTGGTGCGCCCAATTTTCAGGGGAGTTTGCAACGAGTGACCAATTTCTTCACATAATAACCAAGATTGTCCCGCAATTAGGCGATCGCCACTATTAGCAGCACCATGTTTTCGCAAAACAGCTAAAGGTTGTTTTTTGGATAACGGACGATTCCAACTATCCCTTCCTTCTGCATCTAAAAGGTTATGAAATAAGCGGTTAGTAACATCCAAATCATCAGTAAAAGCAAACACGCGAGAACCATAAAAATCACTACTAGGAGAGTCATTTACTGGATCTAATACGCGCCTCAATAACATTGAAGCTTGAATAGTTGTAGATAACAAACTGGTTCCCGAAACCGGATCGCCTCTCAGCACTAATTGATACTCCATCCCCTCAGCAATTTGGTTATCACCAGGCGAAATTTCCTCGATTGAACCTGGAGATAAACCCGTAATTTGAGTAAAAAACTCGTCCGCACTTTCTAGGGTTGCAGAAAGTCCAGTAAATTGTACTTTTTTATCAATTAACTTCTGCCATCGTCTTAGTAAATAAGCAACTTGCGCCCCATGTATCCCTGTATAAGTATGCACTTCATCTAGCAATACGATTTGGGGAGGTTTAGGTGTGTTAATACCAAAAACATGATTATATTTAGCGTCTCCCATCGATCGATTTAGCATTTCTGTGGTCGTAAATACTAAATCGGGGGGAGTTTTTGCCATACGATCGCGTGTTAAAATAACCTCATCTTCTGCCACTACACAACCGCAAGATTGATTAGTACAAAAAAGCCGTTCTTTACCCGCTTCCACATCTTCCCGTCGCCACAATAGTTCACCCTCACAACGAGGACATCGCAAGTAAGAACAAATAAATCTCCCACTTTTAGATTGCCATTTCTTTTGTAATTCTTCCACACTTGCTTTTCTGGGAGTCTGACCAAAAAAAGCACCAATTAAAACTTTACGCTTACCCTCAGCTTTAAGAACAGCATCTAAACGACGCGCTTCCATATAAGTTTCGGAAAATTGGTCTTTGAGTAGTTCATTACGGGGATAAATCGCCAGTGCTTTACTCCAATATTCTTGTTTTTTAACCAATCCTGAAATATGCGCTAATGCTGGCAAATAAAACGCCAAAGTTTTCCCCGTACCCGTTCCCGCACAAACAATCATCCCCCGACTCTTGGTGCTGTTTAAATCCCGCAGCATTCGCACCGTAGCGCGTAGCTGGAAATCTGCTAGCAGGAGTTCACCGCGTTGTGGAGAACAGAGAATTGCTGCGATCGCTTTTTGGCGAATAGGAGTGAGTAATTTTTCTGTTTCCAGTTGTGCGATCGCGCTTTCTGGTGAGATATTGCGATCGGGATAAACTCTAGGACGAATTTGAAAGCGATAATCAGCAACAAGAGTTGGCGCAGTTTGCCAATTGTTATTTGGAAAAAGTTGGCGCAGACGAGCAAATAATCTCACTGATTCCGCCATCCTAGTCCGAAATAGGCGGCAACCTCTTAAATTAAATTCAAACAGTAAGCGTCTTTCCTCAATTAACTCATCTAGAAAATCCCAAACATCTATATCAGCCTCTTGATTAGTCAAAAATTCTTCAGCTATCTCCTCAATTTCATCTTCCGAAAACCCACCATCAACAACACCCCAAGCTAAAAGTTTTACTTCCTGGCTCTCTAGAAGATTTAAAAACTCTTGAACGAACTTATCTAAGTCTCTATTCATCTCGCTTTTCCTGCTGTAAGTTTAGGTCAAGCGAATTCGTAAAGAATCAATCAAACCATGTTGAGTAAGCCAATCTTTCACCTCTGGAGTTAGAAGACTTAAAGAAGCTCCTTGATTAGCAGCAACTCTGAGAAACCGCAGTACTGTTTCAGGAACTTCATCTGCATTAAGACTGTTCCAGCATTGCTTTAATTCCTCAATTAGCCGCTCGATTCTTGTAAACTCTTCACTACTTTGAGGAAATGAAGTTACCTGCTGAATTTGCGAATCAAGGTTTCTAATTCGTTGCACAGTTAACCTGAATGCTGCTACTCGTTCTAGCAAATTTAGTATTTCATTGTTAGTGCTGGGCATCTTTTGACTGCGGTATAGATCCCAAGCTTCATTAAGTTGTTTCTTTAGAGCATTTTGTAATTGCTCAACTTTTAAACTAAAACTATTTTTACCAAAGTTTTTATTATCTATAATCCATTCAGGATCTTCCTGAAATTTTGCTTCTGCCTCAGCAATAAACGCCAATAGTAGATCTACGTTTTGAATCACACCAAAATTTACAATTCCTCTTTGCCGAAAAGCCCTCAAAGCTTCAACAAGTAACAAGGTTGATGTAACTGCTTGCTCAATCTGAACTTGTCTTGTTTGAAAGCCTTGCAAATTATTTGCATACTTTTGAATATCGCTTTTCTTTTGCGATAACTCGATCAGTTGTTTTGATTTTTCTATTAGCATATCCTTTATCCTGTTATCTCTGTTACCAAACTACGCAGTTTCGCTAGTCCATCTCTAATAGCATTGTGGCTAGATTCTACGGTGGCGCTACCCGATTCTTCAAGTTCTTTAATCCGGTTATTTGCCTCATTAAGAGAAGCATCAAGGAAGGTATTCACGCTATTGAGAAATTCACTTGATTCTGCCATCGCTCTCTGATGATTTTCACTTAGATATTGAAGCAGCTTGCCAGTTTTACCGTCTGGATTATCTTGTTCTGCTTGGACGCGCTTCATTGCTTCTATATAATTGGAAAGGCGGATGCGCTTGAACTGCTCCACTACCTCTGTCAAGTTATCAAAGTTCTTTTTCCCTCGAAATACAGCAGCATCTCTTGCTCGTTCCATAGCCAGTTTTACAATATCAATGACATCTTTTTTATTTATGTCTTCTCCTAGCTCTGCTACCAAAGAACGGTAAACGCAAAGTTGGCGATCGCTTTCTTCTTGAATTGCTTTTTCTAGCAGTTCATCTACGGATTGACGTGCTTTATACATTTTTGAGAAGTTGTCCCCAGATTTATTTTCTGCGAACTTGTCCCGAAAATCAGCCGGAATTTCGCATTGAGGTTGCCAATATTTGCTAACCTCTTTCAAAGGAGCGAGAATTTGTACAACATCAATAATCTGAAATTCTTTAGAACCTCCTTTAGTGCAAACTATACGACTGGTAACAATTTCTAGCAAAGCTTCACGGTTGTTTTGTAAGTTAGTAAATAGCTTTTTCCAGGTAGCTGAACGATTTTCTATATCTTGTGCCTCTAAATTCAAAAATAAAGCATTAATCGAATCTTCAATAGATTTAGTAGGATGTCCAGCCATTGTTGCAGCGATTGCTAGTAGCTCAACTGCTGCGGGTACGGGATTCCAAGCTTCTCCAGTTTCACGAGGATAGAGACGAATTTGTTCTAAAACATATTCACTCCATCTTTCCAGTTGTTTAGCATAGGTGCGAAAGTAGCGATCGCCATCTGGAAATTTCCAATGTTTGTAGTGACTGTATTGCAGGATTCCTTGGAAAGCGATCGCTGTTTCCCGAAATTCTTTGTTATCATCAGGATTCAGAGGTAAAGTTAATTTTATCCCACCAATAGTTTCTCTTGTAATTTTTGGGCTATGAAAAGTAAGGTTTCTTCGTTTAAGATACTTGCTTTCACTACTAGCAAAAGTTCCTCGTAGTAGCATTTCTGTATCCCATTCAATCCTTTCAACAATAGCTGAATAAATAAATGGGCGCAGTTCTCCAGCAAGATCTTGAGGAAGGATTTTTTGATTATTCCAGTCATCAAGAATTTGCAATTGCTTAGTCAGTTTGTCTGGAAGTTGCTCTATTGCTGTCTGTTTATTTTCAGAGAGTGCTTGCTTGTTAAGCTTCCCTTTAATAAGCAAGGCTGATGAAGGTATTTTCGTTGGCTGTACCTTCACTCCCAGGGGGGGAATGTCAAACGCAGTATGAACTTCAGTTGGTAAATCACAAATTTCATTACCATCCGTCCATAAGCCTAGAAGAATTTCACGACGGTCATAGTTTTGTCTATCTAAGATCTCGATATCCTTTTGCAGGATTGTACTTAGACCCATACTACCAAAGTGTTCCCTTAGCGAAATAAAAGGAAAGCGTCCTTGTGCAATATCGGTGTAAGCATTTTCTAGCGTCCACCTGAGAACATCTTTAATCAAAATCCGAGGGTTAAAATTTTCGGGATTGACTTTGGTAAGCATCTTTTCCAAAGCCTTTGCAGTGAACGGATATAACCCAATGCCGCCTGCTTCTCCAAAACCAGTATGGCAGGCTTGCCGATGTTGGCAATCATCACAGCCACTTGGAAGATATTTTCTTCCTGAGTCTTCCTCTGTTTTAAGAGAATTAGCCCAATTGCGGATTGTTTGTTCCTCTAGACGAACTGCGTTGAGATATCGAGCTACAAATTGTTGGATATCACCATAATTTACTAAAGATTGTTCGCTAACCGTGCCAAGATCAAGATTAATGCTAAACGTAACGCGAGTTCGCACAGTATCAATTAAGCTTTTAAAATAACCTGTAGTGCAGGCTAGTGCAGTTCGGATGGCGCACAAGGGTTTGCGTCCAGGTTGCTGCGGTCGTGCTAAAACTGCTTCTAAAACTTCGCGGTCAATTCCTTGCAATTTAGCAAAATCTTCAATCAGTAAAACTAATTCTATTCCTTGCTCTGCTAAAGTTTCACGAACTTCGCGCATTAATCTTTGCAAATCTTCACGACCAAGGCTTAATACCTGCGCGATCGCTTGATCGAGATGGCGGTTTAACCAATCTACGGTTGCCTTTTGAATTTCGTCATTGCTGTATAGTTCTCTATAAAAATCTCTAGCTTTCTCCCCAGCTTTTTGAATGTATCGAATATCAAGGGGCAAGTCATTTAATGAGAACTGTCGCCGTTCGTTAACAATTTCGACTTTATCTTGATTTCCGAGAGTATGAATAACTAATTGATGGATAATACCACCCTGTTCTAGCCAGTATTGCCGAAAAAATGGATCGTACAAAAAAGAGTCAATAGCGTCAACAAGGTAATCTTCTACCTCAGAAAGTTTAGCCCGCTCGTGGCGACCATTGGGTCCAACGGTCGCAGCAAGCTGATTGAGCAATTGTTCCCGTGCTTGTGCTTCTGTCAAGCTACTGGTAGCACGATTTAAGCGTTGGCGATATTCATCAAAGGGTATTCCATTCATGCCTTCTAAAATTAAACCAATGATATCTTTAAGATTCGTTCCAATTTTAGGAATTAGTAAAACCCGCCGCCTTTCCGTTGATTCAATATTCGCTGCTAACCAACGAATAAGGTGAGATTTTCCTGTTCCTGAACTTCCTAATACTGGGACAAAGGCAAAATCTTTTTCAGATAAAAAGTCCTTGAGTAATTGCTCTTCAGTGTATTGAACTCGTGATGGTGCTTCAATAAGTTCTTGACGGTACATGGCAATCGGATGATGAGTTGCCAAAAATATATGATCTGGCGTTTGGGTAGCTTCTACATCCATGCTGCGACGAACGCGATCAATATTCCAACAAACAAATTTAGTAAAATTCATGGTTATAACCCCGTCCATATAATATGAGAGATACGTTCTTCTTTACCTACGCTTGGAAGGATAAATAAATCAGCATCTGACTCTTTTTTAAACTGAATGTAGCCATCATCCCGAAGACGAAATAACGCGAAAGCAGTGCTATTTGATAAATAATTTGGCAGTCGATGGTTCGCTTTTGCTTCAACTTGTTCTCGAATTGGGCCGGTTTCAAAAAGAGGGCATTTCTGAGCTAATCGGTCTAGAAAGTCTTCAATTGAAAGTTCGGTTTTTGCCTCTCCCTGAAATAAATATTTTAAATTTCTTCTAAGATAAGCAGTTGGTTCTGGAACAACAATTCTCCTATTCCCTCCTAAAGCATGACCCCAAGCAAAACCGAGGTAACACATCCAATCTTCGACTTGACCAAATAAGCTGTTACTAGATATTCTCAAATCCAAAGACTCTGCAACTCTCTGTTCTGCAACACGCTGTTCTACCTCTTTCCATGTACCAGGAGCATCATAAATATCTTGGGCCAAATACCAAGCTATTAAACGACCAAAATCTTCTTCATCTTTGTTATCAGAAGTAAAAAATAAGTGAATAAGTGTATCTGGCAATAACTTGTCACCTATCTTAGGATCGCGGGATTCTTTAGGAAGATTAGAATTTATAGCAATATCTTCATTATCTTTAATTAATAAGCCACATTTAATACTCTCTCCTAAAGCAGCATCAAACATTGGATGCTCGGAACTTTTATTTTTACCTTCAGATAATTGATTAGGAGAAAGAAGTTGAGTCAGTTTTTCCCTGTTTTCACGTTGTTTAGGGGCTTGGAGTAAATATCTAAATATTCCTCGCATTCTACTATGGGTAGCCAAAGCAGTTTTTAATACGCTCATAAGCTGATCTCCGTGCAAAAATGGTCAAATATAAAGTATCTACCTGAAAAAATATCAATAAGCTTGCGATGCTCTTTACCTGGATCGGGCGTATCCGCTGGCAGTAAAATAATACGCGGAGCATTCGATATTGTTCTATTCGATAGATAAGTAGGGGGTAATGACACTCCTTGAGGATGAAAAATTAGGGTGGGAATGCGTGGCATTAGCACAGCTTGATATTTTTTAAATAAAAAGATAAACATATTTGAATATCGTTCATCTTTTTTGATAAATGTATTGTATATTTCCATTGGTATGACTAAATTTACAACACCTTGGTTAAATAACCATTTAAAAACTTTAGAGCTTCTCCTTTTCCAATTTCTCTCTTCAATTGATTCATAAAATATGAGCAATAGATTATTACCTGCTAATAATCTTTGCAGTTCTTCTCCTATAGAAAAGTTTGGTTCTTGCCATACAGGTATAGGCAAAGGCATAACTCCAGAAAATGGTGTCGCCTGATTTTTCCGACAAACAGCACATCCACCACAAGAAGGAGAAACCCTGATTGTAGATCTAGGCTCTGGTGTTTCACGGGCTGAAATAGTATAAGCTTCAGCAAATATTTCGGAAATACAGCGTTTTGCTCGTAAAGCCTCTCGCATTAATTGCAGATTTTTATAACTCCAGTCTTGACGCAGTTGGCGGATTGGCTCAATTTGAGATTCCCAAGTTTCTCGTTCTAGATGTGAGTCATTACGAATGCGGATAAAGCGAGATTTATAGTGAGCATCTAAAGCTTTTTTATAAGCTTCTTCTGATTCAAACTTTGTTCTTTGAGGAGCTTGTTTTGAGTCTATTTCAATTAAACCTGCTCGACTCATTAGCGTCAGAGTGCGGATATTCCAAGCTTGATTCTGCTGACTATCCATATCAATATCTCCCTGTTGTAATGAAGGAGGAATATTAATAAGAACTCGGAATCGACCATCAGAAAGAGGTTCTTTTTTGATAAACATACTTTGCCATCGTTGCAGACCTCGTTCGATAGTAATTGCAGCATTTTCATTGAGATATTTGGCAATGTCTACGTCTTCAGTCGTGTGCAATGTTAACGAAATGGCTGCTTTACCATCTCGACCTCCCCGACCTACTTCTTGATAAAAACGATCAACGGTTTCTGGAATGCAAACATGAATAACTGCCCGAACATCCGACTGATCTACACCCAATCCAAAAGCAGAGGTAGCAACAACTATATCAACTCGTCTCTCGCGCCAATCTTGAATTAGTTGAAAACGCTCTTGTGCGCTGGATTCTCCAGTCATAATCGCACATCTCTTGAATCCAGCACGGGATAACTCGCTTTTCCAATATTTCACATCGTCGCGTTTTGTCCCGTAAATAATGAGTGGGCGGGGAAGGTGATACACTGCCTCAATTAGTCGCTGTCTTCTCACTTCCTGACTCTGACACCACGCAAACCAGTAGGATGGTTCAGGTCGCAACTGAACAGCAGATATTACTTGAAATTGAGCGGGTTTTCCAAATAATGTCTCTAAGGTATCTAAACAAGATTCGGTTAAAGTTGCAGTTAACAATAAAGTTGTGAAAGAAGTCAGCCGCAATAAATCTCTTCGTAAGCCAGGAAGTTCTTGAAAGGCGGGGCGAAATTCATCTCCCCACTGTTCAACCATGTGCGCTTCATCAATGACAAAATAGCGCAACAATCCTAGCTCGGCAGCTTCATAAAGAGATGGCGCGAGACTATCAATTAAACTTTCGGGTGAAGTAAAGACTATACGCTGAGTGCCAGCACGAATGCGATCGCGAATTTCTTGTCTTTTCTCTTGTCCTTCTGGAGATTCATCGCCATAATAGGCAGTTGGATGGCTAATAAAAGGTTTTAAAGCTCGTTCTTGGTCGATCGCTAAAGCTGTAGTCGGTACAACAACTATACTGACACCAACAATTTGCGATCGCAGCAAAGCAGGCAGTTGAGCACATAGACTTTTTCCCGACCCAGTAGGTAGATTAATAACAAGTGTCGAACTCTCAGGAGCAGTCAAAACTGCACGAATTGCCTCCCTTTGTCCTACACTCCGATAATTCTTTAAATCCACTAATTCTAGAAACGGATCTCCTGGTACTGGTTCATAATTGCGGCGGTTTTCCTCGTAAAATACGGGTCGATCTGGAGGATAGCTTTCAGTCAGGTCTAGCCATTCGGGTTCCCAGGTGTGGGCGCTAATCAAATAATAATCAGAACCTTCACCTAAAATATCAATACCGCTTTGTTGCCAGATTTCTCGACTAGGGAAATGGCGAGTCCGAGGTACTTTGAGAGTTTGGGGCATTCCACCTTGTAGTTCATCTTCTCGTCGCAGGACGTGACGAACTAAACTGGCAATATCTCCAACTCCTGCGGCGTAAGGAGTGCCGACAGCTTGCAAAGCATCAAATAAGCGTCTTTGACAAGCTTCTGAAAAATGACTGATATCAGCCGGAATTTTGCCTGTTTGTAAAATTTCCCTTAGTTCCTGAAACGAATCTGTCATTCTCCATCTCCCTCAGATTGAACCGGAGAACGCCCAGAAACGATGATGAATCCTACAGAATCAAGACGAATACGCGGGCAGCGAATACCTTGTAATAATGCGGCGGCTAAAGCACTCTCGATATTAAGTTCTTGACCTAACACTGAATCTGAAATTTGTTCCCGTTCGCTAATTCGATTCAGCCGCAGTCGCAGTTGTTCTACTCGCTTACCTAGTTTCTGTTCGGCAATTTTGGCGTTTCGTTCGCACAACTCGATAAATGAGGAGCGATCGCGCAATAATGATTCTGAAGTAGTACGCGCCCTGCGACAAAAATCCGACCACTGATAAGGATCGACAAAATTATCAATTATTGACAACCGACTTTTAGCCAGATTGTAATCACGGGGATAACCACTCTTACCCTTATAAGGACGTTGCAAAATATTTAGGAGAGCAACATCTTCAACGACACACATTTGATCGTCCACAAAGATGGTCTCTAACATCGGGAAAACAAGGCATCTGCACGCCTTGCCAAAGCCTTGTAATTATAATTATCCTGCTTATAAGCAATCAAAGCTTGCTTGGCTGGTTCTAAATCTGTGGTAATTTCGTAATTAAACCGGAAGCCAATCCACTCCATTCCCTCTGAGGCATCCCACGCTTGATCGTGTCGCCACATAGCAAAGGCTTGTCCTCGATCGTCCCAACGAATGTAGTTAGCAAGTGCTTCTACAAACTCCTCTCCAATTCGATAGACTTTGATACTTGAATGCTGGTTTGCTATTCTTCTGTTATAAGTGCCTCGCTGCTGGATATTAAGAGCAAAGTGAGTTTTTAAATCATCAACTGGAATCAAAGTTTGTTTGGTCGGTTGATAACGCAACACCCCTGATAGATTAGGGTCTTGATCGCGTCGGAATTGCAAAGCATGATAAATCCAGCTTTCAGTAGATCTTTGGATTTCCTGATGACAAGCATCATAATCATCCAAAGTTTGAAAATAGTTGATACTAGTTTCATCAAGAGCATCAATCTCATCTAAGGCATTTTGTTCGCTAATTTTTATCTGTTCGTCTGCAATTTCTTGCCGAATAACCTCAACCAATTCTAGAAGTTTACTTGCTCCCAATTGGAATAAAGCTAGTTCTATTTCTGGCAGTTTTTCATCAACGTAAAATTGAAGGCTGGCAATCGAACTCTCAAAAATCTCAAACCCATCTTTAAGCAGTTGATACCAAGTATTGTGGGGGCTATCATCCAAATATGGGCCAACAAATACACAGGATTTTACTCCCATTTTGCTGCCAATGCGGTCAAGTCTCCCAATTCTTTGTTCTAATTGGTTAGGCGACCAAGGTAAGTCAAAGTGAATTAACCAATCTGCAAACTGAAGATTTCGTCCTTCTTCCCCAGAGGAATCGCAAATCAAAATAAAGCAGTTTGGTTCTTCTTTAAACTGCTTTAAGCTCTCCTCAACTTTATCTCGTTGTTCTCCTAATTGATGACTAGCTATCGCTGCTTGCCCAAAAGTATCTGATAAACGCAGAATAATTTGTTTGCAAGTTTGTACAAAACTTGTAAATACAACAAATTTAGGTAGGCGATCGCCATAAATCGGTCTACGAATTCTCTGCTGTATTCTATTGATCAATTCACTGCGATTTTTCCGAGCAGATTCAATTTTAAAGTAGACAGCTAGTTGATTTAGCAACAAAGTTATTAATTGGTCAATGCGATCGCACTCATCGCCATGTTCTAAAGGCGATCTGACAACATTTAGCAAGGATTGTAGAATTTCTTCTTCCCCCTGAAATTTGAGTGTTTTAGTCAAAATGCTGATGCTATCTTTACCAAACTGTTGAATTAATTGCTCAGAATACATACCTCTTAAACGGGCATCAATTATCTCTTCTAAAACCCCCAACCAAGTGCCAGAAGCACGAAATAACAGTAGAAAAATTCGACTATATTGCGGCTGATTAGGAGCAACGCTACGCCATTCATCTATAAGTTCATGAATTTCTAGCGATCGCTCATCTAAGTCATACTCCACTTTAGGAATAATATTGCGGTCAAAGATGACATCTTCAATAGCAGCGCGACGATTGCGGAGCATCCGGCGATGCAGTCGATAGGTGTCACTGATATGGGTACGGATTGCTCGGACAATTCGCTCTCGGTTGACAGGGGGTGTTTATTTTCTAATTCTTGAAGCCACTGTTCTAGCAGGTATTGCGGTACTAATATCACTGCACGTCCCTGCGGTTCATCGAGAAGATATTGGCGAAGAATAACACCAGCCTCGATCGTCTTTCCCAGTCCAACTTCATCAGCTAAGAGGTAACGTTGGATAGGGTCTTCGAGTACGCGACGGACAACTTCAACTTGATGCGGATAAAGGTCAATATTGGCAGAAATCAGCCCTGTCATTCCGCGACTGACAGCGCGTTGTTGGGTGAGACACTTGACAAAGGCTAAACGTCGATCGTGGAAGTATGGCGTTTCCTGACCCTTCATCGCTAGTGTTTCGATGGGGTCATCGATGGGTAGGTTACAACGGACGTAAATTTCCGGTTCAGCAACTAATGCTATCTTTTTATCGGGTAAATCGATTCGATACAGACCTTTTTCTTCATCCCAGTCAAAAATTCTGCCAATTATCCATGTATCCTGGTCTTCTGGCTTGATGTAGCATCGGGTCTGAGACGGGAGTCGAACTCGATCGAGCAAACTTAAAGGTAAAGTTCTTTCGAGGTGTTGTCCAATTGAGCAGAAGTATTCAACGATTGCCGTAGAGTAAGATAACTCAGTAACTTTTCCTATGCCTAAGTCGTCGTTTGGTGATTTTCCTGCGGAGACACCCAATGCGTCCGCACCACTACACGAACGCGATCGCACCAACGAACCAAGCTCAATCATAGTTCCGGCCTAAACACTGCCCCTTTCTAGAGTTCCCGGAGCGAACCAAAAACTACCAGATTAATTTAATTTTCCACCCTTTTTGCACTTGGGATCGAACTGCTGTTTTCGATCGGCAGTCGATCGGGAAGCCTAGCCCAAGATTTCCTGTAACACATTTCGATGCCCAAATCTTTCCTTGTCGTAACGAGCATCCCACCACAGCCAATTGGTAGAATCAGCCCAGACATTATGCTTCTTAAGCACTTCCAGACGGGTTAACGCCAACCCACCCAAGACAAAATTGGGTCTGCTCCAGGCTAGCAGTTCATCCAACTCTTCCGGGGACAAACCAAACTTCAATCCCATTGGCATGGTGCTATCCGCTTTTAATAAACCTCCCAGGGCAATGTACTTATAGCCAATCTCCCTGTAGGTACTGAGCAGCGGCGCTAAGAAACTTTTGGGCGAGTCGTAGTGAGGGGGGAAGGAGCCTGACTGGGGAACTGGCTTTTGAGGCCAATTGTAGAGGATAGCTCCAACTTGAGCAACCCCAATTAAATTATAGGTTCTTGGCCACCGCAAATACTCTTCCCAGCTGAGTCTAGCTAAATACAAAGACACTAACGGCTCTCCGAAAACATCCGGTGCAAAAACGTAGTCAGGGCTGAAGCGATCGCAACGAGTAAAATATTGATTTATTTTCTGTCGCAATATCTGCTCGGATGCCAAGTGTAGCTCACGTACCCATCGATTTTCTTTAAACTCGCATTGAACTTGACAGTACCAGGAACATTCTTCAGATTCAAAAACACCACTGTCAATAAAAAATGGTTTACTTAATTCGCGGATATTATTAAGTAGCTTATCATAGCAGGAAATAGGAGCTAAAATTCCGTAATTTCCCTCTACACTCTTTAATTTTTTTAGCAACCCTGTCCAGTCTAACGAAAAAATAGGTAAAAACTGATGAGATTCGGAAGATTTTAAATCCATACGTAAAACTATTCTCCCTCTTTGAGTAGGATTTCCTTAAATCTTTTATAAAACACATAAGTATTGTGGAAGCCACGTCTACGGTTACGGTCATTCCCTCGAAAAATTACTACTTCCACTCCAATGTTTTGGCAAATTTTACAATCGCACTGTTGCCAAGGCTTATCTAACAAAAGTTTTTTATACATTTCGGCGTGTTTGTCTTGGCGTTTAGCTTGCTCAGAAGGGTCTACCTTACCATTGCGGGGTAACTCTAACAACTCATCGTAAGTTAGCAATATATGTAATGTTTCTTCTAAGGATAGTTTTCCTGCTTCAAACTCGCGCAGTGCATGAAGTGAGTCTTGTTCTAGTCGATGCAGCGTTTTTATATCAGATACATTAGCCTCCAATAAGCGTTTTATTCTCACTCCAGTTTTTTCTACTTGGGGAATGCGAACAGCAGTATAAGTAGTACCTGAGAGAGTATGATAATTAGCGGCTGAATCTAACCAAGCGCTACGCAATGGACTAGCAGAATCAAAACTTGTTACTCCCAAATGACGGAATGCTGGAACAGCATTAATTCTGCCTACTCCAAATAAATGAATATGCGTATTTGCAGTTAATTGAGGATGAACAGCCTCTAAAATTTCTAAAATATTTTTGCTTCTTTCCCGTGCTAATCCTCCCAATGCAACGTAATTATACCCCATCCCAATAAGTTCTTTAACAGCATTAGCATAAGATTCGGGATTCCATCCTTGAGCAACACCTATTGGAGTAAATTTATATCCTCGCTCTCGATGTTTTTGGAAAAAATCTAACGCATTTTTCAAGGTAATATCGTAGCGCTTCTCTCTTACACCGCTCTCAGCAAACGGCCCAACTATTAAGTGATCGATGCTGACTCCATAATTGAAGCCTAGTTGCTGGTAATATTCTAAAATCGCTTCTGTAGTATAAGGAGGAATTTCTTCTTTGATATAGCCAAAAGCCCCGCAATCTCCCATGATTTTACCATTAAAACGCAGAAATTCCCGTAGCCCAACTTGATAGAGTGCTTCTTTCTTTTTCTTACTTTTATCTATCACAACTCTAGATACTAAAATTCCATCGTAGTTGGCGGGTGAAAAAATATCGTGAGCATAAACCTCATCTTTAAAAAGGTCGCGTCCAGGCGTTAGCTTATCATTTAAAAATTCGTATCCAGGGTCTACTCGGTCATCCCATTCAGGAATAAAATATTGCATTCCTAAATGTAAATTTGGGGCAGCAGGTAAATTCGGTATAGGAAGAAACTCGGATTTTTCAGACCGAGTAGTTTTTCTTGTCTTAACCTGCTTAGTTTTAGATGGCCTTTTTGGTAATTCTAGCGGCATTTCCAAGTGAATCGGTTCCCGTTCAATAAGTTCAGTAAAAATCTCTGGATTTTGATGTAACTGCACCAGCAATTCTGGTTTGGAGGCAGCTTCAGTAGCGAACTGTTTGAATAGAAAACCTTTTAATCCTACCAAACCGTAACGATAATGTTTAGCTTCTTCATTAGAAAGAGGTAAGGTAAAAGTTTTAGCTGTTAAACCTCTAACATAGTTGGCACTTAATTTAGAAGTAAAAAAAATAAAAGTTTGGTTACTTTCAGTTGCAACGGGGAGGCGGAGGCTTCGCAAATAGTTATCTCCCAAAAGCACGAAGACTAAATCATAGCCAACTATTGCTTTTTCAAACGCTTCGTGTATCCCTAATAATCTAGCCCAATCATCGACTTCATACCCCTTCATCGTGTTGAAAGTGACTTCATAAGGTACAATCATTTTGTCTTCTGGAATCAGACCATACCCAGCAGATATAATCTTGACATCTATTGCTTCGTTACCCAAAGATTGCCGCAAAAGCCTTACTCCTTCCATTGCTCGAAGATGCTGCTGTCCGGTGTACATTTCCCCAGCAGTACAAGCAAAATCTGTTAGTTTGGCAGAGCGTTCTTCAAGTCGGGTAGGGTTTTTGAAATCCGCTAAAGTAAGCTGCTTGGGTGGCTTAAATTGCTTTTCGCCAGTACAAGAAGTAATAACTAAAATGTGAGGGTATTGCCTATTATTAACAGATGTCAAAGTTGTTACAGAGGAGAATTCAGTCATTTTTATAGTTTACCAAATAATTAGGATTTTCTAACACTATGACCTTCAAATGTATATCAGATTTACCTACTTTATCGTTTGGTCATAGATATATTTATCTATTATTTCAGCTATTGTCTCGTATTTTTCCGGCAAAAACTCATTGAGAATGAAGCGATCGAGCCTTCACTTTATCACATCTTGTTTAGCCCAGCACAAGGTTGTCCCCTAGTTTGTCTAAAGTTACGCGGCTGTTGCTTTCTCTAGCATCGAAGAGTAGGGGGGTGATATTGTAAGGGAAATTTGGGTGGTCTTTGGGGCCGATCGCACTGGCTCAATTGTAACGTTCAAAGGGTAAGCAAGATAAAAAATGTGCAATGAACAGATACAAATTATGACTTACTCAGTTTTGCAGCGCATTACGATCGCTAGCTTGAAAAAATATTAATGAGTCTGATTTATAATTTATCAAAATCAAAAAAATTTGTAATTTTCCTTGATTGCCTACCGCTCTTTCCAAGAAACTCTAGAAGTAGCAGGTGTAGGCTTGGCTGTAACTGCGTTCGCGCAGCGTTGCGTCAGCAGTATCGCGGCGACTGCTATTTCTCCATTTATGGAAAAAATTACTCAACCTTTAGCTAAACAAGATTCTAAACTATCACCAACTCCTCAGCCAACCGTTGCGCGATCGACTCCTGCACCACCGCCACCGACGACAGGCTTGTTATCGCCAGAACTATTACCCTGGTTCAATTTAGTGATGACTATTTTGGTTAGTGTTATTTTGGGTATGCTAGCGCGATGTTTAGCTAGTTGGTGGGTGCGATCGCGCCCTCATTCATCGACTAAAACAGATTAATTTTCTCGAAAACAATCAGACAAACTACGGTTATTTCCTGACTAATAAACAGAAAGCATTACAAATCATTTAGAATTATTATTTAGTTGACAGACTTTTAGCTTTTGGTTCTCTTCTGGACGGGTAGCTAAATATTCTTTTAACCAGTCACAGCCTGTGGCTAATAATTCATTTAAGTTTTGATTGCGCCAAATAAACACTTTCCCACGTCCAGTGGCTATATATTTGCCATCTGGGGAAAACTGGATCTGGGCTTGACCTTGTTCGGGAATAATATATTTAGCAATTTGCTTTCCTGCTATACTCCAGACACTTAATTCATTGGGATGTCCTAAAAACCCGATTTGTTGGCTATCAGGGCTAAAAATTAAATTAATTGGAGCTTTTTCTAGTTTGATTTTAGTAATTAATCTTCCATAAATATCCCATATTGTAATTGAATAATTTGTATCAGTTATTGCTATCAATTTACTATCAGGGCTGAAATAAATATCTAATAACTTTGATTTATTATTAATTTCAACAACTTTATTGCTACTTATATTCCTTAAATATATGCTCTCTCCTCCTGGATAATCGAATGATGCTAAATATTTACTATCAGGACTAAATTTACCCCTATTTCCGAAAATAAATTGGTTTTCATCATAGATAAATTTTTCACGAACAATCGTTTTTTCTTCTATTTTATCATTAGTTGTTTTAATTTTTATTTTAACATTAGTACCTGGGTTTCCCTTAAGAAATTCATATTTATTACCTTTGAGATCGGAAACCTTCTGCCCATCTATTTCTAAAATGATATCACCACTTTTTAAACCTGCTTTCATGGCTGTAGAATTTTGCAGAACTTCCATAATTTCGATTCCATAAGAGTAAGGTAAGAATTCCTTTTTATCTTTATCAAAAACAAGCACGTCTGTATTTGAAGAGTTTAATAAAATACCTATCATTGAAAATTCTATACCTTTTGCAGAAGGTTTAGTTTTTATATCCCCTAATCCAGCAATTAAATTTCCTGAATTATCCCAAACTTTACCTCTACCTGATGCAATTATAAGAATATATTTACCATCTGGACTAATCACTACTTGCCCAATTATTTTAGGTATGTAATCGTTTTCTAATTGCTTAACTTGATTGCTAGATAAATTCCATAAATGTACACGATTTTTAAATGTATCCAAATTATATCCATTTGTAACTATCTTGCTACCATCAAAACTAGAACTATAAGTTTTATCTGCTATATAACCTCCAGCATAACTAGAAAAAGCGTGCAATATTATTTCTCGTGAGGTAACATTAGCTTTTACTTCAGAAATTAAATTACCTTCTAAATCAACTTTTTGAATGCTTTCTTTAAAAACTATAATGATAGATTTACCATCAGGAGTTAAACTCGCGAAATTAGGGAGCCTAATAGGTAAATTGCCGTTGTCTATTAAAGTTTGACCAAGATTAACTTTTTGAGACTTTTTTTGTTGCCAATCCCAAATATCTAATATATGATTATAAAAATCAGTTATTACAAGTTTTTTGCCATTAGCGCTATAACGCAAATTAATTATGCTCGCCTCTTTCAATTGATTTGTCTCTCTTTTATAATCAGTTGGTAATTCTGTAACGTCTGGCTTGGCTTTGCTAAATAATTTAATTCCCGTTCCGGCGATCGCAATTGTTTGACCATCAGGACTGTAGCTGAAGCTAAAACCCAAAAATGAGCTTATTATAAATTGATCGATTAGTTTGCCTGATATAGCATCATATAATTTGACTGCTCCTTCACCAAAGGTGACTGTAGCAATTTGTTTACCATCTGGGCTAAAACCAACATCACCACCAGCATCAAAACTTACTGCTTGAGAAAAACTAAAATCAGCAATTTTTTTGCCTGATAAATCCCAAAGTCTGGATATGATAGTACCAGTTTTAGATGAATTAACATCTACGCCCAACGTTAACAATTGCTGTCCATTAGGACTAACAGCTATTTTAACCACTTGGTTAGTATGAGCTTTAAATTCTCTAGTCTTTTGCAAATTTTTTAAATTCCAAAATTGCACCAAACCTACAGCATTTCCTGTTAGCAACTCTTCTCCATTAGCAGTAAATTCTAAACTATGTAAAGTTCCTCCGCCGTTGGTTACTAACTCCTTAACTTTATTACCTGACAAATCAAATAAATTTACATTAACACCCCATTTAGAAGCTACAGCGATATATTGACTATCTGGGCTGAACTTAATAATTTGATCGACAGCCGAGGTTTCAACATCGGCTATTTTTTTTCCAGAATAATCCCAAATATATAATCCTCCTCCTTGATTAACAGTAGCAATATGTTTACCATCAGGGCTTATAACCAAATCGGATATTTGCTTATTTTCGGGTCCCTTCCATTCAGTAACTTTCTGACCTGCTAGGTTCCAAATTATAATTTTACTATCCACTCGACTAAACGAAACAATTTGCTTACCATCAGGAGTAAAAATCACTTTATTGATACCTTGACTATCACTTTTAAATTCATTTTTTTCTCGGATATTGCTAGTTATAGTCTGTAAAGCCAATAATGGGCTAGTAGTCGGATAATTTGCTAACGGTTCGCCATCTTTAACTAATTGTTTCAACTTCTGCCCTGCTTCCATTGCAATCATCAAAGCATTGATTCCACCTTCTCCTGACTGAAATTGACTCAAAGCTAAGTTACCTAAATTATCCGCTTCACTAATTAGTCTTTGTCGTTCAGCGCGTTGCCATTGCCAGACAGCCCCTGTAGCAAAAATTGAAACAGCTACTAAACCAGTTGTAAGCCCTAAGATTGTACGACGACGTTGACGATCGCGCTCTTTCTGCAAGCGATCGCGTTCCCTCTGACTCTCGCGAACCAGTTCCACAGCAAGGGTTGATAACTCCTCTGGATAGGTAGCGAGAAACTCCTCAGCATCTCCCAAACGACTACCTTGGAGCAAATATTCCGGTTTCTTTCCATTTTCTGCCCATTGCTTCGCTTCAGCATCAATTCGTCGCTGCCGTCGCAGCATTTCTCGATTTTCATCCAGCCAGCCCCGCAACCTGGGCCAATGGCGAATCAGCGCTTCATGGGCGACTTCTACCAATGGGGAAACGGTTTCTGCTTCTGTTTCCCCGGTGGCTGAACCGCTCGTTATCACTAATAATCTCTTTTGGGCAAACTTCTGCACCACTCGATCGATTAGTGCTGCTGGCAGTTGCGCCGTTACCAAATCTGTCTGCGCTACTCGTCTGCGGGTGTCTTCCGTTCCTTCGCCTAACTGCGTCAGAGATACAAAGATCCGCCGTGTTGCCAGTTGTTCTTCTGGCGTTAGTTCGTGGAAAATAGCATCGGCTTGTTTTCGCAACGCACCGCGCACCCCACCCAGTTCTTGATAACTGGTCAATGTCAGCAAGTCCAGCGTCCGGGGTTGCAACCACAGTTGTTCTAAGGTGTATTCCAACAAAGGCAGGCTTTCAGGTTCGCGTTTTTGGGCGCTTTCCTCCGTTTCGCCGTCGATCGTTCCAGATGCGTTGCTGGCTCCCAAATCTTCTAAAATTTGCTTGATTAAAGCATTTTCAATTTCCAAACCTACCTTACTGGCGGGTACTCGAATCGCTTCTTCCAGTTGCTTGGCGGTCATTGGCGTGACGATCGCATGAGTAGATTCATCGCCAAGCAGAGTAGCTAATCTACTGTAAGGCAGGCACTTATCTAAAAAGTCTGTCCGCATCACCAAAACTAAGCAGAATTTATTAGCCGTCTGCTCTAAAGTATCCAGCAAACAGTCAAAAAACTGCTGTCGTTTACTGTTGTCTTGACACAGGGTAAAAACTTCTTCAAACTGATCCACTACCAGCACGATGCGATCGCTTGAAGAATCTTTAATTACCTGCTCTAGTAAAAACTTACCATCCGGTGTTTGTAACTCTTTCCCCATTACTTCTGCTAATCTCTGAAGCGGATTTTCACCAGGAGTAAAAGGTTGATAGATTTGCCAGCGATCGCTCCCAGATAATTTCAGACCTTGCTGTAATTGATAAAGTAATCCCGCTCTCACCAAAGAAGATTTGCCACTACCGGATGCACCGAGTACGACGAGGAAATTTTTGCTGCGTACTTTCTCTAACAACTTATCAGTTAAAGCGGTTCGTCCGTAAAAATATTCGTGGTCTTCGGTTTTGAAATAATCCAAACCTTTGTATGGACAACCTGCGAAAGCTAGATGGGTAGACTTTTCTTTTTTATCTAAAGTCAGGATAATCTCGTTACCCGAATAGTCATGCCGGAAACGCTGGGGGACGGGTACTGCTTCCAGTGCTTGCTTGAGGGAAGCAACGAGAGTTTTGGTGGTAACTCTTCCTTCTGGGTGGCGCTTGGGGTCGAGTGCTTGCAACAAAGCGTTGGTTAGCACGCCATGTTCGCCACCGCCATAAGCTACCTCGAAATCGCGGGAAGCGGCGATAAAACAGCGATCGCGTCCTTCACGGTTCCCCGGATCGGCTTCGTCAAAGTTGAGCAGTTCGCCGCTATGACAGCAGTCTAGCCAAACTATCTGCTGCCGCACCGGACTTTCTTGCAATAAGCGTCGCAACCATTGCAAGGATACCCCCCAGATGTTTTTTCTGGGACTAGCATCGCTGGTAGCTAAATAGCCTTCGGAGATACCGCCGAGTGTTTCGCGCAAACCGTGACCCGCAAAGTATAACAGAGCGGTGTCTGGGATGTTGTCGCCTTGGGGGTTGAACAGTTGTGCGATCGCTGTTTTCAACTCTGCCACTGTCACTGACTGCTTTGGATCGACCTGCAAAGCATCGATTTGACCCGTAAAGGGCAAGCGTTTGACGCGGAAGTTACCGTAGTGTTGTAGGATGTGGGCGAGCGCTTCCGCATCCAAAGCCGGGGTTTTGAGATGTGATATATAAGGATATTGATTTATGCCCACTACCAAAGCATCCCGGCTCATTTTGGCGAACTCCGCTCAAATTGGCTTATTTTAGTGCAATATAACCTATGAGCTAGAGTTTCTCATCTCGTCACGCACGCCAAAGATGTTAATTTATAAAAAGTAATGTAAAGTAGGCGATCGCGCAGCGTGCCGGATGGCATATCTCTGTTTCTAAATGGAGATGTTTGCGATCGTCTTATGCTAGGTCGGTAGCAAAACGAGCGACCTTTTTTGACATTCGGCTTCATTTACTTAAAATTGTCTCTTGACCCTTTTCGGTTAACTCTACAGAAGTAGCTACCGTTGTAAACTGTGTGGGGTTAAGAATGACATTTTCATACTCAAATCCGCCAACTAATTTATCGTTAGGAATAGCCAGATCGACTGCATATAATTCTGGGTTTTCATAACATTCGACGATCGAGCCTTCCGTGCCTTTGGGAATAATGCGATCGCGGTGGTCAAAATCGGCATTAACATCAACTAAGGTTTGAATGGTGTCATAAAGTTTGGCTTTCATTTTTGACCTCCTATAATTATCGATCTACTTCTAACCAGTTTGTAATTAGTCTAGGTATATCTTTTCCTATATCTATTTGCCAACTGGTGACGAGCGTTCCTTCTTGACCATTTAGCCCTGTAATTCTGACTCGTACTTTAAATCTTAGGCCATGAACTGTCGGTTCGCCTGGAATAGATGGTACATTAATCAAACCTTGACGCAACTGTTGAATCAGGTTTTCGGCAGCCAGATTACGCCCTTCAGATGTTTCTACATCATAACCTAACTGGGCAAAAGCCTGCCATTTCCCTTTATTGTCGGGATGATTTGGGTTGAGAGAGTATTCGGTAAATTTACGCGGGTCAATTTCGGGTTCTGGGATCATAAAATAATCATCAGGTCGAGCGACCTTGTTGAAATTATATTAGCATGATGCCAAAAAATAGGAATATTCAAGCCATTTACTCATTAAGACGATGAAAGTAACAGTTTTATCTATTCAACCAGCATTAGAAGATATAGCGCACGAAGTCTTGTTATCTATCGGTGCAGATATGCACAAATTTTTGTTTACAACCGAAGTCAATAAAGTAGGAGATAAGTTACTTCACACTACTGATGGCGATCGCAGTTTTTCAGAAGTATTCAAATTTAATCAACGGGTAGCGATGAATGTGTGTAAGTTGGTGGTTAAGTTCTATAACAAAGAAATCGTCGAACTTCCAGCAGATGTGGGTAATTTTGTCACTGCTGAAGAAGCTGTATCGAAGCTGAAGTCATTTGAACCTGAGAGAATGGTAGAATCAGAATCTAGCGATCGCGCAGCGTTGCGTCAGCAGTATCAAGCAGGCAATCTCACTACTAAAGTGCAGTCAGCAGAAGAAATGATTGAAGTTCGCCATAAGGCGATCGCACTGTTAGAAAAACTCCCAGATGCTATGCTGGATGAAGCGATTCAGTTTCTAGAATCTTTGTCTATTAAGGCTAAGAATTTGGAGTAGCGATCGCTATCAAATTTTCAATTAATGAGATTTGATTGGTCTCTAATAGAAATAGCAATATCTCGCTTTCTTTCTCTTTCTTTTGCTTCTATACGTTGGTCTTCAAACAAGCGATAAAGCCAAATATTAGTATCGATAAAGCTAAGTTGTATTTGACCTCATTATTGACGCTCATAAATTTCTTCGCGGGTTAGAAAACCATTGACTTTTATTGGGTTTTCTGTTAACTCATCGATTGCATCTTTGGTTTTGGCATTTGTTTGAGAATTTTCTAGTTTATCGAGTTTGTTTTTAGCTTTAAAAGCCTCAATGATGGATTGGATTTGTTCAATTTGTTCTGGTTTTAAACCACTAACATTAAGAGTTTGACTCATAGTTGATGTCGAGCGATACGATGGTATGATTTGAACATAGCTGCTTATTGTTGTTGTATTATAACATATCCGAACAGTAAAAGTTGATAGTTCAAAGCGATCGCTCTCAATTTTAGGTTAATATTAGCAAGCGATCGCTGTTTCTAAATGGAGATGTTTGCGATCGTCTTATGCTAGGTCGGTAGCAAAACGAGCGACCTTTTTTGACATTCGGCTTCATTTACTTAAAATTGTCTCTTGACCCTTTTCGGTTAACTCTACAGAAGTAGCTACCGTTGTAAACTGTGTGGGGTTAAGAATGACATTTTCATACTCAAATCCGCCAACTAATTTATCGTTAGGAATAGCCAGATCGACTGCATATAATTCTGGGTTTTCGTAACATTCAACGATCGAGCCTTCCGTACCTTTGGGAATAATGCGATCGCAGTGGTCAAAATCGGCATTAATATCAACTAAAGTTTGAATGATGCTGTAAAGTTTGGCCTTCATTTTTGACCTCGTTGTGTTGGCTTGGGCGATCGTTAGCTTGTTCGCGATTCTGAAATTTTTCCCATAAGTCAAACAACCGCTCGAGAGCATCTCTTTCATCTACAGAATGAAACAGGATGAGACTTGCCCAAGATTGAGTAGTTTCTATTTTATATCTTTCTCGTAACCATAACAAAAAATCTTCAAATTCTCGATCTTTCTCTGGTTTGGGCAATCCGATTTGATTCCTAGCGAGATCGTACCCATAATAGAAGGATTGAAAATCAAAAATCGAGTACCGACTTAAATAAAGTGTCGGTCTTTTTTTGATTTCGGGTAAAAGATCAGAAAAACCGCTCATACTACCTCTTTTGCAAGGTTCCCACTAATTTGTTTAGTTTTTGAGGGTACGATCGCGGGTTTTGGATGGCGACTAACTAAGCGATCGCGCTTATTTTCCACAAAACTGAGAGAAATGGTTAGTGATAATAACTAACAATTAAAATTAATTCATAAACCGATTATTTTTTAACATTCATTTCATTTAATAAACTTGCAATTTCATCTTTGGTGAAAGGATTATTACCATTGCGTAATGCAGTAAGCCAGCGTTGCTGTTGTAACTTTAATTTATCTGTATTAACAAAAAAGGCTCGCTGACCTGAATCGATCAACTCTATGGATTTGTTAAAGTCATTTATTGCGCCACTAATGTTATTTTTTAAGGCGTGGTTAACACCTCTATAATATCGGTATGACGGATTATTAACTTCAATATATACTGATTTTTCACATATAGTCATAACATCAGTAACATACCCTAATAAACTACCTTTAAAGCAGAGATTTGGGAGGTTAGCATTGTACCAAGTACTTTTATTTTCTATTAAGTCTTTATCAAGTTTGTATATTCCTTCATAAGCTGTGATAGCTTCCTTAATTTTATTTCGATTAACTAAATCACGCACTTTATCAACAATATCCCAAGCCACTTGTTTCCCATTTGGATAAAGATTCAAATGGGAATCCAATTCCATAGCTCTTTTTAATTTATCAACGGCCTCCTCTGGTTCAGAAGTTCTGATACTTTCTAGTAAACTCTGAACTGCAAAACGCCGTGCTTTTTCAGTAGGATCAAATTTCAAGCTGGAATCTAATTTTAAGGCTTGTTTAAACTTAGCAACTGCATTTTGGATATCTCCCGATTGAGCGAGTTCTCTACCTTGGTCGATCAATGTTGTAGCTGAGACTTTGATTTGCTCGCATAGGTGACGATCTTCTTCTCTAAGATTAACATTAGGGTTTTTCAAATAATGACGTATATAATCACAACCGCGCACTAGCAGATCATCTAAGTCCAAATTCCACAAAATCACAGTACTAAGTCTAGCCGGGTCAGATCCTGAGTCATCTGTCCCATCTCGACTACCAGATGCGAGAGTCTTACCATCAGGGCTAAAACTTACTGATAGGACAGTTGCGTTGTGCCGAAAGGTATGAAGCAAAGTACCGTCAAGACTCCACAGTTTCACTGATCTGTCATCGCTTCCCGATGCAATAAATTTGCCGTCAGGACTGAAACTTACACTCTCAACCGCATCTGTATGCCCTTGCATAGTTTTAAGCAATTTACCATCACGGCTCCATAACTTTACAGTCCCATCGCTATTGGCTGAGGCAATTATTTGACTATCGGGACTAAAACTTACTGCATAAATACCTAAATTTGTCCAAGTCTTGATTTCTTTACCATCTCGACCCCACAATATTATAGTTCCATTGCTGTTAGCTGAAGCAATTATTTGACCATCGGGACTAAAACTAACGTCAGAAATATTGCCACTAGGTATTGTCCAAGTTTTGATTTCCTTGCCATCTCGACTAAATAATCTTATAACATTGTTAGTATCAAATTTTTGATCGAACTGGAGAGCGTTAAGCAAGGTGCCATTAAGACTCCAAAGCTTTAAAGCATTACCAATTACAACAATATTCTTACCATCTAGACTAAAACTTACCTTACCGCCAAGACTACTACCAGAGGCAATGAACTGGCCATCCGAGCTAAAGCTTATATCGCCGCCAAAATCCTCAACAGTTTTGAGCAAATGACCATCACGGCTCCAAAAACTAACAGTACCGCCACCAGATTTTGTAATCAAGGCAATGGTCTCACCATTCGGGCTGAAACCTACACCCATCCAACCTCTGTCTTTAAAGATTTTAGGTGGCACACTTTTACGGTTCCAGAATCTTAAAGTACCGTCTTCACCAGTCGAAGCAAGAGTTTGACCATCTGGGCTAAATATCACACTCCGAACCCAATTGTTATGCCCTTTTAAAGTTTCAATTAAATCACCATTGCGATTCCATAGTTTGATAGTACCATCAGCACTTGCCGAGGCAATTATTTGGCTGTCCGGGCTAAAACTTACGTTCAAAATCATATCGCTATGCCCCCGGAGAACTTTTAGTAATTTGCCATCTCTACTAATGAGTCCGATCTCGCCACCGGCACCGACAGCCTCAAGTCCTGTTACCAAAGCAATTATCTGACCGTCAGGACTAAAAGTGATGGTCATAACTGGAGCACCGTTAACTGACCAAGACTTAACCAAAGAGCCGTTAAGTCCCCAAAATTTGATGTCAGAGCTACCAAATGAGACAATAGTTTGACTATCTGGGCTGAAAATTAGTTTATTCGCACTATAGTCAGCTTTCCAACTCTTGAGTAAAGTAAAATCACTATTACGATTCCAGAGTTTTATGATTCCTTGACGATCTAAGGAAGCAATGACCTGACTATCAGGGCTAAAACTGACATCGTTTACCTGTTCGCTATTTTCAATAGTTTTGAGTAACTTACCTTCAAAGCTCCAAATTATTAATTTACCGTCACGACTCCATGATGCAATAATTTGATCGTCATGGCTAAAAATTACGTTGTTTACTTCATTACTATGCCCTTTAAGGGTTCTAAGTAATTCACCGTTGCGACTCAATATTTTAATTGTATTACCACTTGGCAGGGCAATCTTCTGAAAATCACTGCTAAAGCTTATTTTCTTAGAGTTATTAAAGTCTACATTCAAGCGGTTATATTCTCTCACCGTGTAAACCGCTTGGTTTAAGGCTGTCACAACTCGCATACGAGTTTCAGCGTTTGCCCCAATAGCGCCTAGTGGCTGTTTAAGTCTTCTAGCTGCTTTTATACTTTCTATCAGTGCATCAAGCGTTTTATCTGAAGTAAAAAGTGCTACAGAATTTGCATTCAATGCTCTAATCTGTGCATTCTCGTTTTCAACTAACGCCCAGCTAGTTAATCCAAGTAATGACACAATTACCCCAGTCACAGTACCAGTTAAACGGAAACGGTTGTTTCGTCTTCGCTTGACACTTCTCTGAATAAATTCTTGAGCTAAAATTGACAGAGGTACGCTATCGGCATAGCGTTGAAGATAATCTTCTGCCGCAGCTAATCTTGTTCCTCGCAATAGATAATCTGAATCTTTTGTTTTCCTTTTATCCCGCCAATCTTCAGCAGCATCTTCAAGATCCTGCTTTCTGATAACTGCTTCTCGGTTTTTGTCCAACCAACTACGTAACAGCGACCAATGGCGAATCAAAGCTTCGTGAGCAATGTCCACTACTGCCACCCGCTCTCCCTCGTTCTCCAACTCGCGGGTAACAATTAACTTGACATCTGCTAATCGTTCAATTACTTTCTCGATCAGTGTTTGCGATCGCATAGAACTAATTAAATCTTGTTTGCGAACCTGCTTGCGCGTATCTTCAGTTTCTTCACCTAATCGCGTCAGTGATAAAAATATCCACTTGGCGATTTGCTGTTCTTCTAATGAAAATGATTCATAAACTTTGTTGGCTTGTTTTTCGAGTGCCTGCTTAACCCCACCTAGTTGGGTATAGTGCGAAATCATCAACCGATTTTCGCGTTTGCGCTCCCACAATTCAGTCAGCGTATATTGCATCAGAGGTAAAATGCCTGGAGAGCCTTCCACATCTGCAATCATCTGAGTGACAAGTTCGCGCTCAACTTCTAAATCTACTCGTTGTGCTGGTTTGGTAATCGCCTCTTCTAACTCCTGTCTATTCATCGGCATTACAGTTACTAAATGCTCCTGAATCTTATTAGCTAATCCGCTATACTCCTGCTCGGTACACTTGCCAAAGAAATCCGATCGCATTACCAACACCAAGCAGAGTTTATTCTCAGTCCGCTCCAACGTTTCCAACAAACACTTAAAAAACTGCTGTCTTTCCCCATCATCCCGACACTGGGTAAACACTTCTTCAAACTGATCTACCACTAACACCACCCGTTCCGCAGCAGCAGCTTTAATTAAAGGTAAAGGTTCTAACTGTTCGGCTTCTACCCCAACAACTTCCTTAAGACGCTGAAGCGGACGATCGCCAGGAGTAAAAGGCGGATAGATTTTCCAGCCATCGCTACCTGGTATCGCCTCACCCAGTTGTAACTGATACAGTAACCCCGCTCTGACTACAGAAGATTTACCACTGCCGGAAGCCCCCAGAACTGCCAAGAAATTGCCAGATTGCACCTTATCTAACAATAAGTTCGTTAACCGAGTTCGCCCATAAAAATACTTCGGGTCTTCCTCATTCCAATCAAAATAAGCCAATCCCTTGTAAGGACAGATATTCGCCAGAACTCCATTTCTGCCTGTCAGGATAATTTGACCGCCAGTATTGGTACAAACGGGATGCTGCGGTGCGGCTTTCAATAGTTCCCTAACGCGATCGACTAAAGTAAAGTTAGTCACCCAGCCATCAGGTCGGTTTGCCGGGTCAAGGCTTTGCAACAAGGCATTTGTGAGCATTCCATGTTCCCCATCCCCGTAAGCCACCTGGAAATCTCGCGAAGCGACAATTAAACAGCGATCGCGTCCCTTTTGATATTCCCCTAGTTCAGCTTCCGTAAAATTAAGCAACTCCCCACTGTGACAGCAGTCCAGCCAAATAATCTGCTGTCGTACCCGACTTTCTTGCAACACTTGGCGCAACCATTTCAACGAAATACCCCATAAATTCTTTCTAGGACTAGCCTCGCTGGTTGCCAAAAAGCCCTCTGTTTCACCATCCTGGTTCCTTCGCAACCCGTGACCCGCAAAAAACAACAGTGCCGTGTCGGGAATGCTGTTACTCTGTGGACAGAACAACTGGCGGATAGCAGCCTGTAGATCTGCTCCCTTCAGCAACTTTTTGTCATCGACCTGCTTTACACCTTGTTTTGCAGGGAGTCGATGCACCTCAAAGTCACCACGAGTTTCTAGGAGATGTGCGATCGCCTCTGCATCTGGTGCTGGTGTCTGCAAATGCTTTGCCGGGTTCTTTGGATTATCCTCCAGAAAAGGGTAATGGTTGATACCGACCACCAGGGCATCCCGCTTCATAGTCCTAAATCCATTAAAATTGGCTTATTTAAGTAATATTCCCGAAAACCTTGATGAATACACCACAGATAAAAGTCCTACTAGCTCTTTTACTTGCCTTAAAATCTCTAGAATCGCCACTTAATCCTGACGAGCAAGTAGCATTCGATACAGCAGGAGGACGGTTAGAACTCGACCCTGTTGAGGACTGGGAGTTTATCCAAGAAGGTCTAATGGCGATAATTGACGCAAATGCTCCTCTGAAAGAGTTGTATCAAAACGTCATCACCCAGTTAGAGAGCGTAGATGGTAACATACCCCCCGAATGCCTGCCCACAGCAGCAGAACTAGAGCAGGAACTATCTCAGGGAAGTAATCTTGAGTCACGCGGACACTTTGAAGGTAACGCTGACGTTGAAAGTAATGAAATTCTCAATGCTACTGTCGTTGTTCTCAGAAGTGATAACCCTGCTGCTACTACCAAAAAGTTAAGTTTTCTTGAAAAAATTCAAAAGTTCCTAACGCCATCAACTAACCAAGGTAAGTCCAATCCATGACAGAGTTAATTTATCCTACTATTAATCTCTTTCTCTATGACCTGCGGGATGGACTAGGACAGAACCCGGAAGAGATTGCTAACAATCACAATAAATTTAAACAAAAGCTTCCTGAAAACATTAGAAATTACCTAAAATTTGATACGGAATTTGATGCCGAATATGTTGAAATTTTGGGAAATCAAAGAATTGAGAAATTTCAAACAAGCGGCGGACTCTACGAAGGGTATTACTATCCAGTACGATTGGGAGATACTTATGGACTTTTATTAGATTGCTCTGTTAAGAATCAAGTTACTCCTTATCCAGTTAATTGCTTTGCTGACCTCAAAGCTCAGATTGATATTAAGCTGAAAAATCAAACAGCTACTATCGGTCAAACTTGGATGCTTAGTGGTCATCTGCCCAACAATAGTAGCAAAACTCCTGAATCAATTGCCCAAGCTTGTTATAACGCTTTCATGCCTAAAGGAAATTGGCAAAAAGACTTTCAAGGACAAGGACATTTGCTTGGAGGAAACATCTTTGAATTGTGGCAATACCGTTTGTCGATGAAGGAAGAAATTGACTTTAGTTCACCGCCTACACTGCAAAATATCCAAGAGAATCATCATGTTATTATAGCGCTCTATCCTGATGCGATCGCACATCAGAAAGCCGCTGAATTTAATTTTGACTGGATGCGTCTGTTTTGTTATCGCAATAAAATTTTGTGGGCTTATGCTCAGAGTCGATACCTTAAACAACAACTGAAGGCTGATTTCGTTCCGCTTCAAAAAGGAATCACAGACCTTAGAACAGTTAGTTACCCAAAACCAAAACTCAAACTCCTAACGCCCATTTTAGAGGAAGCACAGAATACACTGTCTCGCTATTCAATTAACATCAGCTATTTTGACTATCAACTCCGCAATATTGAAATTAATTTAGATAATTACAAAAAGCGTTTAGTAACGTTACAAGAAAAAGCCGATCGAGAAACGGTAAATAGTTCCCTTCCTAAAGAGCTAACTTCTTTAATACAAAATCCTGCCCTCACTTCCTTAATTTCCCATCCTGCCCTATCCCCTTTTCTATCTCAAATTACAAATTCTCAAAGTTCTTTAGACTTAAAATTCTTAGAAAAATTTAGTAATGAGGTTGAGGATAAATATTTACTGCAAGTTCAGAAGGATTATGAAAATCTCAGTCCGGGAGAAAAGTTACTAGAAGGTTTAATGAATTCAATTAATTCAGTTCGCAGCTTAATTGAAATTGACCAACAAGAACGCGATCGCAATTTCCAAAGTGCGATCGCTATTGTGGGAGTCGGACTAGCAGCAGGTTCAGTAGTAGCCTCTCTCTGCACCCTATTCCCAACAGCTAACCCAGATAAAGCATTACAACATCCTATAGGTCATGCACTGAACACCTATCTGCACGTTCCGCCAGATTGGATAGTTTCTGCAACATCTGGTGTTTTTATTGTCAGTGCAACTATCCTATTTGGGCTGCTTACCTGGCTGGTAATTTCGTTATGGGAGCGTCTTTTCAAGCGATAGGAGCTAAGATTTAATTAACCTAACTAATCGAGCAATTCCGTCTTGTTTTGCTGACATATCTCGATATGGTACTTGTTCAGTTAATGCTTCTACCGCGCATCGCCAACCAAAATAAAAGGCGACCAATAATAAGGATGGCGTTCAATTTGACTTAATTTTGCTTTTTGCAGCGCTTCTCCTTTGCTCATTCCATTTTTGATATTCTGATAAAACTGAATCATAATATCCTTAGTTGTATTATCCTCAGCATTCCAGAGACTCGCCATCACCGCTTTTGCACCCGCACGTTCAAATATATAGGCAAGTCCGGCAATTTCTTCGCCGTTCGAGTTAGCTTGCAGGGCGGTTTGACAAGCGCTGAGAGTGAGGAGTTCGGTGTTTTGTAATCCCAATAAAGCGGCATCGGCTATATTTAATTGTGTATCTGCAAAAAGGATAGTATTCGGTTGTAAATCGAGTTTGTCAGGTTTGCGGCAATCTGGAGAATTGGCCAAACAGCAACCTTCTGGTAGAAAACAACCGTGAGTAGCTAGATGAAGAATAGGAAATCGAGGTGCTTGGGTTTTGAAAGTTTCGAGTGTGGCGCTGTTGCCAATATAAACTTGACTATTGGAAAGTATTTGGGTAATACTTTGGACTTCTAATGGTGCATTAGGCATATTATACGGCTTATTCGGAATAGGGTTTCCTAATGCCAAAACGCCCTTCTGTAGGAAACTTCTATCTACATTTGAATTGAGGGAACGACTGGAAAGGCGGGTGAGATAGTTGATGGGATATTTCTGGATTAGGTATTGTTCGGTTTGTTCGTCATAGAGAGTTTCAAATGGAATATATCGCAGTTTTCCTGTGGCGATGATGCTCAATTGTTTGGGTGAGAATGCTTTTATTTTGTCTTCTACTGGGCGAATTAAAATGTTGTAAATTTTACTGCTAGTTTTGATGTAGTTGCTATCAAAATTTTGCAGTTGTTCGCGGTATTCGGTGAGGAGTTTATCGAATTCTGTCGGGTTAATCGGGTTTTTAATTACGCTCAGTTGGTCTTTGGTTAAGATAAATATGGCTACGGTATTGGGGACATTTGTGACATCGGTCAGCAAGACGGGTTGAATTACAACGGTTCCGGCGGGAATAGAGGATCTCAGTTTTTCTATATCTGTGAGTGTGGTTTCAAAGAGTTCGGCTACTTCGGGAAATTGGCGGGAGATGTCTTCTGCTAGTTTGTTATTTTCTTCTTGAAAAGCATTAATTCGCTGGGATAATTTGTCTGAAGGATTAGACTGAAACTGGCGATATAGAAATTGAATTTGTTCGTTTTTTTGATTCCATCGGTCTATTAATTGCTGTGCTTGTGGGTTACTAACTTTGGCGTTAATTAGGCGGGTGTAGTCGGCGAGGTCGGCTGTGGTGACGCGGTTAGCGTATTGAAAGGCCCGATCGGGTTGGTTTACGTCGATGAGGAGGGAGATGAGTCCGATCGTTGTTCCTAAGTTAGTCTCCAAAAACTTTTGCCGAAGCTGAAGCTTATTGTTCGGCTGAAGTCTACTGTCCGTCTGTCTCTGTAAACCTCCACGCATTTCTAAGATAATTGTGATCGATTGCTCCAAATTAAAGATAGCCTGCGTTGGTTGTCCAATGTCTTGGTAAACTAAGCCAATATTAGTCAAAATAGTAGCTTCCCCAAGACGGTTGTTCACTTCCCGCATGATCGGTAAAGCCAGGTTATAGTATTTTAATGCTTCTTTTGGTTGTTCTATGTCTCGGTAAACTGCTCCGATATTATTCAGAGTTGTACTTTCCCCAGAACGGTCATTTACCTCCCGCGTTATTGGTAAAGCCAGATTATAGTATTCCAATGCTTCTTTTGGTTGTTTTATCTCTTGGTAAACTACTCCGATATTATTGAGAATAGTAGCTTCACCAGCCCGTGTATTAACTTCTCTACTAATCACTAAAGCACGATTAAAGTGTTTTAATGCTTCTTGTGGTTGTCTGATGCCTCGGTAAATTACTCCTATATTATTCAGAGTAGCAATTTCCTTAAAGCGATCTTTTACTTCCCGAATTATAGGTAAAGCCTGGTTAAAGTATTTCAAAGCTTCTTGCGGTTGTCCGATGCTTCCGTAAACTGTTCCAATATTATTCAAAGTAGTACTTTCCCCACCACGATCGTTCGCTTCCTGCGCTATTGGTAAAGCTAGATTAAAGTATTTCAAAGCCTCTTGCGGTTGTCCGATGTCTCGGTAAACTGCACCGATATTATTCAAAGCAATAGCTTCCCCAGCACGATCATCGATTTCCCGCCTTATCAGTAAAGCCTGGTTATAGTATTTCAAAGCTTCTTGCGGTTGTCCAATATCTTGGTAAACTACACCAATATTATTCAAAGTAGCAGCTTCCACAGGGCGGTTATTAACTTCCCGCGTTATTGGTAAAGCCTGGTTATAGTGTTTCAAAGCCTCTTGTGGTTGTCCAATTGCTTGGTAAACTACACCAATATTATTCAAAGTAGTACTTTCCCCTGAACGGTCATTCACTTCCCGCGTTATCAGTAAAGCCTGGTTAAAGTATTTCAAAGCTTCTTGCGGTTGTCCAGTTAATTGGTAAATTTCACCGATATTATGCAAAGTAGTAGATTCGCCAGAACGGTTATTAACTTCCCCCATGATTGGTAAAGCCTGATTATAGTATTTCAAAGCCTCTTGCGGTTGTCCGATGTTTCGGTAAACTACACCGATATTATTTAAAGTAGTAGCTTCTCCAACGCGGTTATTAACTTCTCGCATGATTGGTAAAGCTTGGTTATAGTATTTCAAAGCCTCTTGCGGTTGTCCAATACTGCCGTAAATTCCACCAATATTATTCAAAGTAGTAGCTTCCCCAGCGCGATCGCTCACTTCCCGCATGATTGGTAAAACCAGATTAAAGTATTTCAAAGCCTCTTGCGGTTGTCCGATGTTTTGGTAAACTGCACCGATATTATTCAAAGTAACAGCTTCCCCAGCACGATCGTTCACTTCTTGCATGATTGGTAAAGCTAGATTAAAATATTTCAAAGCCTCTTGCGGTTGTCCTATTGTTTGGTAAATTGCAGCGATATTATTTAGAGTCCTAGCTTCCCCAGGGCGGTTATTCACTTCTCTCCTAATTGGTAGAGCCTGGTTATAGTATTTTAAAGCCTCTTGCGGTTGTCCAATGTCTTGGTAAACTACACCGATATTATTCAAAGTAGTAGCTTCTCCAGCACGGTTATTCACTTCCCGCATGATTGGTAAAGCCTGGTTAAAGTATTTCAAAGCCTCTTGTGGTTGTCCGATATCTCGGTAAAGTTCAGCGATATTATTCAAAGTACTAGCTTCTCCAGCGCGGTTATTCACTTCCCGCATGATTAGTAAAGCCTGGTTATAGTATTTCAAAGCTTCTTGCGGTTGTCCAATGCTGTCGTAAACTGCACCGATATTATTTAAAGTACTGCCTTCGCTAGCGCGATCGCTCACTTCCCGCATGATTGGTAAAGCCTGGTTATAGTATTTCAAAGCCTCTTGCGGTTGTCCAATGCTGTAGTAAACTGCACCAATGTTAGTCAAAGTAGTAGCTTCTCCAGCGAGATCGTTCACTTCCCGCCTAATTGGTAAAGCTTGGTTATAGTATTTTAATGCCTCTTCTGGTTGTCCGATGCTGTAGTAAACGACGCCAATATTAGTCAAAGTAGTAGCTTCTCCAGCAAGATCGTTCACTTCCCGCCTAATTGGTAAAGCCAGATTATAGTATTTCAAAGCCTCTTGTCTTTGTCCGATACTATAGTAGTTAAAACCAACCTCATTTAGTGCAATTGCTTCGCTTTTTTTATCTTCTATGTTTCGCGCAATGGCTAGAACTTGTTGAAGAATTTCTATAGATTCTAATGGTTTGCCTTGCCGCTCTAGTTGCTCTACCTGCTCTAGGAGTCGCTTTATTTCTTCCCTTTGCGAATTTTCACTTTGCCCCCAACTAGGTCGAACCATCAGCGGAACAGTCAGAGAAGTCAAACAAACACCCAAAGCCAAAACACCACTAATAATGCGTTTCATAGCCCCACTTCCCTGGAATTAGCAACCCTAACAAGCAACTACACAGCCTTTAACTAAAACACTTGCGGCGAAATTTCCGAAATTGGCAATTCCCAACCAGGAAATAACTCTGGGATAGTCAGTGTATTATTTTCAGCTAACACAATTAACCTAATACGGTGTCGCCTTAATAGTCATCGTCCTTTTTTGCAAATCAAATTGCATTTCATCCACTACATAAGTTTTATCTTTCGCTACGGACTCAATACCCCGTAACTGTCCCCTAGAAAATACAGGTGGCCCCAATCTCAATTCGGCTTGACCTTTCATCGGGTCTTGCACGCGAAAAGCATTCAGGGGAACACCACTCCAGACCTCTTGCTTCGGTGCGGCTACAGTTCCATCACCTCGGATAATTGGCTGACCGCTAGCCTTGAAAACTAAAACATCATCCTCAAACACTACTTTGTCAATTTGGCTAAGGGGTATGGAAGTTGTGCTATCTCCCTGAATCGATAACTTTTGTGTCTGGGAATTAATTTCTGTCACCTGACCGCTCATCGTCTGACCCCCTTTCAGCCTAACCTGTGCTGTTGTCGGCAATGCCACAGGCAAAGGTATCTCATCTGCCCTCACATTTGGTGTCTGTGCGGTTGTAACCCACATTCCGCACCCGCAACTGTCACAATCGGAAATTACGGTTAGAAAAAC
>CAZJJR010000016.1:0-239 GCA_964546365.1 uncultured bacterium
TCTTCCGATGTGCCAAAGATGTGCAGAATCCCGGAAGCCATCAACTCTAAAAAGCGAGAAGAAGTGGTGGCTCGCAGGCAGTCGATCTCCAAAACTCTGGCTCCAATTTGCTGCGCCGCATAGCGAATCAACGATCGCCGTCCGCTTCCCGTCACGCCTGTCAGCATCAAATCTCGGTCAGCTGCCAAAATTTCACGGATTTGTTCTAGCTCACTCTGCCTGCCAATCAACCCCTGCGG
>CAZJJR010000016.1:285-512 GCA_964546365.1 uncultured bacterium
TCCTCCTCACTTTTAACCAACCTGAACTGAGAAACCATCTACTTTTCTCTAACAACCCCAAAAGAATTTTCAATGCACCCATGCTTGTACTATAAAATAGTGCAGTGTAATAATGAAAGAACTAATTTTTAGTGCAATTCATTTTACCCATGTCTGCTAACCTACCGCATCCTCAAATTTCTCAACCCCTTGAGAACCACTTGTGGCATACTAAAAAAAAAAAAAAA
>CAZJJR010000016.1:540-4164 GCA_964546365.1 uncultured bacterium
CGATCGCACGTATGGTTTAACCCAAGAACAGATTGAGCAGAATTTACAGCACTACGGTACAAACGAACTAATCGAAACAGGCGGGCGATCGCCCCTGGAAATTTTTTGGGATCAGTTTAAAAACATCATGTTACTGATGCTGATCGCCGTAGCGATTATTTCGACAATTCTGGACGTGCGCGAATCTCTGATCGAGGGACAGTTTATTTTTCCCAAAGATGCGGTAGCGATCTTTGCGGTGGTGTTGCTGAATGGATTACTGGGATACCTTCAGGAGAGTGGAGCCGAAAAAGCACTCTCCGCCCTGAAAAATATGGCTTCGTCGAAAGTGCGATCGATCCGCGCAGGTAAACCAGTGGAAGTGGAATCCAAAGAACTGGTTCCCGGCGACATTATGCTGCTGGAAGCGGGGGTTAAGGTGGCAGCAGATGGGCGCATTCTGGAAGCAGCGAACTTGCAGGTGCGAGAAGCAGCCCTGACCGGAGAGGCGCACGCAGTGGAAAAACAAGCCAATGCCATCCTGCCAGAAGATGCGCCTTTGGGCGATCGGATCAATTTAGTGTTTTCTGGAACAGAGGTGGTGCAGGGACGGGCAACGGTGCTGGTGACAGGCACCGGAATGCAGACCGAATTAGGCAAGATTGCAACGGCGCTGCAATCGGTCGAGACAGAGCCAACACCTTTGCAAAAACGCATGACCCAACTGGGCAATACGTTAGTCACGGGCTCGTTGATTATCGTGGCGATCGTGATTCTGGGGGGGACGTTGTTCAACCCCTCCCTATTTGAAGAACTGGTCAAAGTCTCTCTCAGTATGGCGGTGGCGGTTGTACCAGAAGGCTTACCCGCCGTGATTACCGTTACCCTAGCATTGGGTACGCAACGCATGGTGAAGCGAAATGCTCTAATCAGAAAACTGCCTGCGGTGGAAACCCTCGGTTCTGTCACGACCATTTGCTCGGATAAAACCGGAACTTTGACTCAGAACAAAATGGTCGTGCAAGCAGTTCATACCGATCGCTTTGCTGCGAGCGTAACGGGCGAGGGATACAGTCCTGAAGGCGGGTTTTATCAGCAGACCGATCGCAGAGAAATTTCAGTGGAGGCAGAGCCAGAATTGCGATCGCTCCTGATGGCGTGCGTGCTGTGCAATGATGCCGTGTTGCAGAAAGAGAATGGCGAGTGGGCAATATTGGGCGATCCGACCGAAGGCGCACTGCTAGCAGTTGCCGGGAAAGGAGGGTTTCGCAAAGATCGGCAAGAGCAACAATTACCCCGCGTGGCTGAGTTCCCGTTTTCGTCCGAACGCAAGCGAATGAGCGTTGTCGTGCAAGATGCGTCCAGCCAACTGGGAAACAGCCCGTTTGTCATGTTTACCAAAGGTTCGCCCGAACTGGTTCTCGAACGTTGCACCCACATTCAGCAGGACGATCGCTCTCAACCCATTACAACACAACAATGGCAACAGATTCTAGAGCAGAACAATCAACTGGCGAGCCGAGGGTTGCGAGTTTTAGGATTTGCTAGTAAGAACCTAACAGAATTATCAGATCGCGATACAGAGGATACGGCTGAAACTAACTTAACCTGGTTGGGATTGGTGGGAATGCTGGATGCTCCCCGTCCTGAAGTGCGCGATGCGGTGGCTAAATGCCGCGCCGCTGGCATTCGTCCGGTGATGATTACAGGCGATCACCAGTTAACCGCACAGGCGATCGCAGAAGACTTGGGTATTGCTAAAATGGGCGATCGCTGCTTGACGGGACAGGAACTGCAAAAGCTCACTCAGCCAGAACTGGAAGCACAAGTGCAGCAAGTCAGCGTATACGCTCGCGTAGCACCAGAGCATAAGTTGCGAATTGTCCAAGCTCTGCAACACCAGGGACAGATCGTTGCTATGACAGGAGATGGAGTTAATGATGCTCCCGCCTTGAAACAAGCTGATATCGGTGTGGCAATGGGCATCACGGGTACGGATGTTAGTAAAGAAGCTAGCGATATGGTGCTGCTGGATGACAACTTTGCCACCATTGTTTCAGCCGTTGAAGAAGGTCGAGTTGTTTACATCAACATTCGTCGCTTTATTCGCTACATCCTGGGCAGCAATATCGGTGAGGTATTGACGATCGCCGCCGCCCCCTTGTTAAGGTTGGGTGGTGTACCGTTGTCTCCTTTGCAAATTCTCTGGATGAACTTGGTAACTGATGGACTTCCTGCTTTAGCACTGGCAGTAGAACCCGGTAGGCCGATCGTCATGCAACAACCGCCTAAAGACCCAAAAGAGAGCATTTTTGCCAGAGGTTTAGGCTCTTACATGGTACGGATTGGCATTATTTTGGCAGTAATTACCATCTTGATGATGGTCTGGGCATACGGCTACACAGCCCAGGTACAAAGTGAATTGTTAGATCGCGATCGCTGGCAAACAATGGTGTTCACCACCCTTTGTTTAGCGCAAATGGGACACGCCCTGGCGATTCGTTCCAATACTCGGTTGATGTTGGAAGTGAACCCCTTCTCGAATCCCTATGTTTTGCTATCCGTTGCCGTTACTAGCATCCTGCAACTGATGCTTATTTACGTTGAGCCACTGCGAAACTTCTTCAACACTCATTACCTGAGTGGATTAGAACTATTGGTTTGTATTGGATTTAGTTCTCTAGTATTTGTCTGGATTGAAGCAGAGAAGTTGTTTATCCGGTGGTATGTCTCTCGCCAATAGCCCAAAACTTGTCACATTTGCTCAGTCTATATTATTCAATGAATAAAACTAATTCACCTTTTGGCATTCAAACTTACTACCAAGGGGAAATTACTGTCGATCTGGAATTTTCCATCTACCAACAATTACAGAAACAGTCTGTCAGTATTTCTGAATTCATCCAACGGCTGGCTCGCTTCATCGCTATGGTAGAAAACAATAAGGAAAGATCCAATATCAATCCTTATGCTGAGAAATTTAATCGAGGAATTCACATCTTAGGAAGGTATGATTCTGAGTTAGGAGTTTTCCCTAAACCAAATTTGGCATTGAAATGTTCGGAAGGTTTTTGGGGTGCGGAAGACCCTAGAAAACAATTTTTGAGGAGCATCCAATTAGCCGGGGAATTTGAAACCAAGTTAAACGATCGAGAAAAAGCACTGCTTCAGATTTGTCCTGCTTACTTGCATTTCCAAACAAGTATCAGGAGTACCCTTTTTAAACGAGTACTTTTTATGCCAAAAATAGAGGGTACTCCACTGGGAAAAATAGAAACTGGATTTAGTCCTGAATTCTGTCAAACATTCAAGATTCCTGAAATTCAGGAAATCAAGCGCAAATTTAGGTTTTCCCTGCATCGGTTAGTCGATCGCGATCGGAAGCGTCAGTTGCTCAAAATCCAGTCTGCTTACTTATTTCAACGCTTGTGTCAAAGAGGAATTAGAATTTTAAGCTTGAATCAGAAAAACATTCTAGCTATATTCAATACTAGTGGTAACCCAAGTCAATACGTTATTATCGATCCGGTTGCAGATTATTGTTTACCAATTTCTCCTGCCTATAATCTCTTGACAGGCCAACTGTGCAAATTTAAATAACTTTACCAGGTCTTTATAGCGATCCTAAATGAATTGCGAACAACC
>CAZJJR010000016.1:4194-6222 GCA_964546365.1 uncultured bacterium
GGGGAGGGCTAGGGTGGGGTTGATTACTTAAAGAGGATCGCTATTGGCTCCTGATACCAAATCCGGGTTAGTTATCCCCTCTATTTTTTCCTCTTTCCTGGATCGTCTTGGAGCGGTTCATTAATAAAGGGGGTTTTTTACCCGGATTTAGTATGACTTCTGAATTCGGTTTTGATAATAACTAAAGCTAAACCAGAGCCGAGAGGTTTAATGCTAATTCATCAGTTAATTGAAAATTTTTATAAAGGCGATCGCCCACAAGCTGGAAAGTGCGATCGCCTAAAGCAATTTACACCTAGCTCGGCAACTTTTAACTCAACCTTTTTCATCCTCTCCAGAAAATGGATGATTGCCAATCCCTAATTGTTGTTTAGTATTAGTCAACTCTTGCCACAAAGATTCAATATCAGTAAATGCCTGTTCTATGGGAATTTTCCCATTGGTTGCCAAGTTACTGATAAAACCTACTCGTTGGGCAAATTCTTGTAGATTAGCATCAAATACTAAATTTTCTGGTTTAACATCACCGTAATAGCGGCTTTTCGGATATAAAAAAGTAGATGATTTAGCTAACATATTCTCAACTCCTATACTTTTTCCCTCTATATTTCTATAATAAACCTCGATCCCCAAATGGTATTAGTGATAACACTATGCTAAAGACGTGATTGTTGACACTTTTTTTTTGTGATGTCAATACGGCAATAAATCCGATCTAGATCGGCAAGTTAAGTGATATCTGTTAGATATTGGCAGTGATATAAATCACAATGATAATTCTCAGGAAAAGTACTTAAGCAAGTTTACGAAAAAAATCGGTGTTCTAAACTGATACTCATTAGACTTCTCTAAAAAACTGTAGAGACGTTTCGTGAAACGTCTCTACAAAGATTCTAGGCTATGCACCTTTAATTTTTGGAAGTGTCTATTGCTCAAACAACCTATTTTGGTGAAGAAACCCGGTTTTAATCGTAAGTAATACGGAATTTATCGCTTACCTTTTCAGTAAATAGAAATAAGTTTTTTTACTTACTTAAATCCGGGAAAACTTCACTGACGGCTGGATGAACTAACTGATAGTTACGAACGTTCAAACCTTTAGCTAAAGCTAAATCTAACTCCAAAGCTTTTACGCCATAATTAGCCAGTTTGACAACGTAAGGTAAAGTGCTATTATTAAGAGCTTGGGTAGCAGTCCAAGGAACGGCTCCCGGCATATTTGGTACGCCATAATGCACGACTCCTTCCTCAATGTAAACGGGATTGGTGTGAGAGGTGGCGCGTAATGTTTCTACACAACCGCCTTGGTCTACTGCTACGTCAACAATGACAGAACCGGGGCGCATTTTTTGGACAAAGGCTCGCGATACGAGTATGGGTGCTTTTTGTCCCGGTACTAAAACGGCACCGATGAGTAAATCGGTGTCGGGAACGTTAGCTTCAATTACAGAAGAGTTACTGTAGAGAAGTTCGATTCGAGAGCCGAAGAGAGTTTCCAAATAAGCTAAACGATCGACGTTTATATCTAAAATCTGGACTCTGGCACCCATACCGATCGCTATTCTGGCAGCTTCCGTACCTACTACGCCAGCACCTAAAATCATCACTTTACCCGGTCTCACCCCAGGTACGCCGCCTAGCAGGACGCCTCGACCTCCTTGCTGCCTTTCTAGAAACCTAGCGCCAAATTGCACGGCTAAACGTCCGGCGATAATGCTCATGGGGGTAAGCAAGGGCAGTTTGCCGTCTGGTAATTCTACGGTTTCGTAAGCTAGAGCAGTTACTCCACAATCTATTAAGTGTTCGGTTAATTTGCGATCGGCTGCTAAATGTAAGTAAGTAAACAGTAATTGTCCTTTTTGAATAAATTGGTATTCTGCTGGCAGTGGTTCTTTTACCTTAACTACCAATTCTCGATTCCAAGCATCTTCGGCAGTCGCAACAATTTTTGCTCCCACCTGAATATAATCTTCATCTGTAAAACCAGCACCCGTACCCGCACCAGTTTCGACAAAAGCGGGAGGACCC
>CAZJJR010000016.1:6232-11139 GCA_964546365.1 uncultured bacterium
TGCAAAACTCTGACGCTACTCGGACTTAATCCAACTCGATATTCTCGATCCTTAGTTTCTTTTGGTACACCTATTTCCATTTGTAACCTCAAATAAGTCTTATATTTTTAGCTTATGTTGCTTAAACCGATTCTGCTTAGAAATGAGCTAGAGGCTAGAAACTATAGCTAATCTGGCTTTCTGCCCCTACATCGTTTACTTTTCCTACTTTTTGACTAATCAACCGGAAGATAGAAATTTTGTGTTGACTAAGGGTGAAGCCTCTCTAAAATAGAAAAGGTAAAGATTTGTAACTAGGCAACGCTGTGCATAACCTCCCGTTGGCAGCCCCGCATAGCCTGGTTGTTCACCACTTGTTGAAATTGGGTATTAAAATATATGGCACAAGGTTTCCAACCAACAACGGCACAACCGCAACCAACTGCTACTCCCAAGCTGGAGGAGCCAAAGTTTGGTTTCAATGAATATGCAGAGCGCTTGAATGGGAGAGCCGCGATGATCGGCTTTGTCCTAACTTTGTTAATTGAATACTTAACCGGTCAAGGACTTTTATCCTGGTTGGGTTTAACTTAAAGAATGGGAATTGAGAAGGATGAAGGATAAAGGATGAAGTCTGAAGGATAAAAATCAAATAATTCTTCCCATCCCCCCATCCTCTCATCCCCCTACCTTATTCCCGCTACCATTTCTCTCTTCTGGTGCTGGGAGTATTACAATAGGAAGCGCTAAGATCGTATATAAAATAGGAATAAAAATAATTGTGATGAATGCTGCTTGGGCTAGGTTTTTTTTTTTTGCCTACCGCAGGGAACCGATAACTAGCTTTGTGGTTACTGTTGGGGCGGTCGATGCTGCAATTGGTGGTTTAGGCGAACGGTGGTCGTTGTTTACGATCGGATTGGGAACGGTAGGATTAGCGATCGCGCTACGTTGGTTAATGATGCAACAGCGCAGTACTGCCGAAGTTACTTCAAAAATCCCCGATTTGTATTTACCTCCCTCTTCTTCTCGACCTCAATTACCTAATTTGAACGCTTCTAGTAAGAGACATCCACCCCGTTAGTGCGAAATTTAATTTAATCTGGATAAGTAAAAAGTCAAAGGTGGAAGAGTGGGAGAGCGGGAGAACGGCACGAATTGCGATCGCCCGTCATCCATTTCTCATCACCGTTAGTTTCTCAATTGAAATATGAATACTGTTTTAGCAAGCAAACTGCTGAAAATTGGGGAAGTAGCAGCCTCTAGCGGTTTGCCAGTAAAAACTATTCGGTATTATGAAGATTTAGGATTATTGTCTCCTGTGGCGCTTCGTGCCGAATCAGGTTATCGATTGTTCAATCCTCAAGTACTGAAACGGCTTGATTTTATCAAACGCGCTCAATCGCTGGGGATGAGTTTGAAAGAAATTCAAGCATTCCTAGAAATTCACGATCGCGGAAAGCTACCTTGTCAAGAAGTCAAGGAACATTTAGAGGGAAAGATCGAAGCGATCGCCAAACAAATCGAAGCTCTAGAAGCCTTAAAATTTGAATTACAAGAATTACTATCGGATTGGCAAGAACAACCGGAAAACAATTGTTCAGACGAAATCATCTGTCCTAATATTCAATCGGAATTAGATGAAAAAATTTAAGTTAAGCAATCATCAATTCAGCCTAATCTGTGCGTTTTTAGCCACAGTTGGATTAACTATTAGTACTACTACCCTAGCCCAAAGAAAGCCTTTACCAGCGCCACCTTTACCCGTACCAGTTCCACCACAATTTAATTCTCCCGTTCCATCTTTTCCGAATGTTCCTAATTTTCCCAATCAAAATGGTGGATGGCAAAGAGTTAAATTATTGCATTTGCTCAAAGCCCATTGGGGGCCAATATACGCTCTTACCTTTAGCCCGGATGGTAAAATTCTGGCTAGCGGGGGAACGGATATCGATACGAAGATTAGATTATGGAACCCCCTGAAAGGGAAAAGAATTCGCACTATAAAAGCTCATAGTAATCGGGTACTCAGTCTGGCAATTACTCCTGACAATTTAACTATGGCTAGTGGCAGCGAAGACGCTACCGTTAATATTTGGAGCTTGAAGAATGGAGAATTAAGCCGCCGTTTAACTCATGATTTTAGTAATATTTTATCCCTGGCAATTACACCAGATGGTCAAACTTTAGTTAGCGGTGGTTTAGATGGAATTAGATTAATAGATTTGCGAACGGAAAGGCTTCTTTATACGCGAGTTCCCCTATCTCAACCGATTACTTACGCATTGGCAATTAGTCCGGACGGACAAACTTTGGCAACCGGAGGAAGAGATAAAAGTATTCAATTGTGGAATTTAACTACTAGCCAATTTCTCGGCGCTATCCCAGGACATGAAGGGGCAATCACTTCTTTGGCTTTTACTCCCGATGGCAGCAAATTAATCAGTAGCAGTTACGATCATACAATTAAAGTATGGGATTTGGTAAGAAGAAGGTCTTATACGCTGTTCGGACATGACAATATAGTAAATGCGATCGCAGTTAACCCAGATGGGCAAACATTAGCTAGTGCTGGTAGAGATGGTTTAAAACTTTGGAATTTGGCAACCGGACAATTAATAGGCTCGATTCCTTTAGATACAGACTGGGTGCAAACAGTTGCTTTTAGTCCCGATGGTAAATTACTGGCAAGTGGTGCTTATGATGGGACGCTGAAAATTTGGGAAACAGATACAAATTTTAGATTTTAGATTGGAAAAGGATGAAGGATGAAGTATAAAGTTTGAAGTTTGAAGTTTGAAGTTTGAAGGATAAAAATTAGATAATTTACCCCTTTTCTTTTCCCTATCTCCCTGCCCCCTGCTCCCCTGCTCCCCTGCTCCCTGCTCCCTGCCCCCTGCCAAAATAGAAAATGTGACAGCGTTTAAGAACTGGTAAAGGATGTTGCTGATGGTTCTTAATTGGTTCTGGGAAGTTGAACTCAATCGAACTGGGCCAGATTACTTATTTTTTGCTACCTTCAAACCTACTGACGCACCACAGCTAGCTGAATTAGTCAGGAAACACTCTCTGCCTGGATTTAAACATTACAGAGCCACAAATTCACCCTGTTGGTTACACAACCATAACGCAACTTACGATTTATATATTGACGAATATCACTATGAGCAGATGGTTGCAAATATAGAGGGTAAAAACCCTGGAAATGTTTGGATTTATAACATAATTACAGTCTGCGAATCGGACTTAAAAATTGAGCGAGGTTATGGTGGGTCTGTGGGGGGAGAAGTTGAAACTGACTTCATCGTAAAGCTTTCGCAATCACCAAATTTGACGATGGTTAAATGGGCAGTTGTGTATGGTGGTGATGGGTATAACTATACAAACATGGCTACTGGGACGAGTACAGCAGAGTTGTTAGATTACTTGGTCGCTCAAGTTTAGCTTCCGGTCACTTGGCTTCGTTATGGTAGATACTGACACCGATGAAGTACAAGATAGAAACCCGGTTTCTTTGAGAAACCGGGTTTCTATGTACGACATTAACCTGGAAAGCGCTGTAAATTCTCTGTTTTCCCATCACCGCGTCACCATCCCCCATCTGCCTATCAAAAAAATCGGGAGAGAACTTGCATTCCCTCCCGGTGAGTCTTGGTTATTTTGCTTGTCTTTAGATTGAGAGCGTTCTTGGAGTTTTTGGCGGAGCATTTTTTCGCGTTTTTTGAGTTGTCTAGCACGAGCGGAACCGCCTCTGCCTTTATCGTTTCTGCCCTCTCGCCTGGGTGATTCCCAGCGTTTGAGTAGTCGAGCCATAGTTTTTTCCTGTTTGCGATCGTATTTTTTAGCTTCTTACCTTCATTGTAACAGAATTTAACAATGGTTGCTTTTTCAACTTTCTTAGAATTAAGTTGGTTAACACCAAGTAAATTCAATAAATTGCCAGGGATAAAAATCCCTAGCAACCTAGAGCTATGAAGGAGCAAGATCTCATATCTATCAATTTATACGATTTGGTGAGTTGATATTCCAGACGAGCTAGGTGCTAATTTCCACAAAAAAAGAAGAATTTTTTGGCACAGACTAACTAACTTATTTCCAAAACGACTATCAACTAATACAATTAGCTGGTATAGTGCAAAGAAAAAAGCGCTATGCTGGAGAATCTTAATCAACCTAGAAGGTACGATGTCGTTCTCGGTGGTAAAGCTCCACCTCCCTTGAGTGGCGCGGTTTTGGGAGGTTTAGCAGGAGTCAAGCACCGCTTAAAGAGTCACGTTGCACAGTATCGGTTAGCGGCGCTAACGGAAGCGCTCAATTATAAAGATGCCGGCTTCGAGTTGGTAATTCAAGCATTAGATGATGAAGTAGAACAGGTGCGAGATACAGCTTGCATATTATTGCAGGGAAAATTAGCAAAGCTGACGCTACTAAAAACCGATGCTGCGACTTGGAATAAGTGGAGAGAACATTCTATCCGTCTAGAAGAAGGTGTGAATGTCAACTTGAGCGGGTTAAATTTAGGTGGTTTTAATTTAAGCGGTTTTAATCTGAGTAGCGTTAATTTGATTGGCGCAAATTTGTGCGGTGCTAAGTTGATCGGGGCAAATCTCTGGGGCGCTAACTTGAGCGAGGTTAATTTGAAAGAAGCGGATCTCAGTGAAGCTAATTTAACAGCGGCTTTGCTTTACAAAGCTAATTTGGCTGGTGCTAATTTGAGTGAGGCTAATTTGATGGGAGCTAATTTACATAGAGCGAATCTCAGCGGTAGTAATGTTGAGGGAGCGACTCTTCAAAGAGCTATTATGCCTGATGGAATGATTCATGATTGAAGAGGAGCTAGGAGAAAGGATGAAGTATGAAGTATGAAGTATGAAGTGTTGAAGTGTAAGATCTTTTAGCTTTCATCTTTTATCCTTTATACTTCATCC
>CAZJJR010000016.1:11149-27953 GCA_964546365.1 uncultured bacterium
AAGTGTAAAGGATAAAATATGAAAGAATAATTTAAATATTTTATTTATATAAATTGATAATGATTTTACTTCTGACTATTGAATCCTGACTCCTGAATTCATACTTCATCCTTCATCCTTCCATAATTATGCTCGAAAACCCCAATCAGCCTCAAGAAGATGATGTCGTACTTGGCGGACAAACTCCACCTCCCTTGGATGCAGCGGTATTGGGAGGAGTAGAAGGCGTTAAGCATCGGTTGAGAAGCGATGTAATAGAGCATCGAGTTGGGGCGTTAGAAGAAGCGCTCGGTTATGGAGATGCAGGCTTAGAATTAATTATTCAATCGTTGGATGATGAAGTAGAAGAAGTGCGAAATCTGGCTGCTTTATTGTTCGGACAAACGGCACAAATTTATTTACTTAAGAATAATATCGGTCTTTGGAATAAGTGGAGAGCGCGGAATTTTTTTGAAGCAGATTTGCGGGAAGCTAATTTAAGCGGAATAAATCTCAGTGGTGCTGATTTAAGAAGGGCGAAATTAAGCGATGCTAATTTGAGTGGGGTTGACCTTTCTTTGGCTAATTTACATTCGGCTAATCTGAAAGGTGCTAATCTGCAAGGTGCTGATTTGCGAAAGGCGAAACTGATCGAAGCTAATTTGTGGGGAGTTAATTTTACGTCAGCGAGATTGAGTGAGGCTACTTTTTGGAAAGCTGATTTGAGGAAAGCTAAGTTAATTAACGCGGATCTGAAATTAGCAGATTTATGTGAAGCGAAATTGAGTGAAGCTAACTTTACGTTTGCGAATCTTAGCGAGGCTGATTTGCGAAAGGCTAATTTGAGTAAGACTTGTTTTTGGAAGGCAAATCTTTGGAAGGTTGAATTGAGAGGGGCTAATTTTCAGGGGACAACTATGCCGGATGGGAAAATTCTCGATTAGCGATCGCGCTTTTGCGCTTTGCTAAACCATAAAATAAATTAAATAGCTGAAATAATAGGGGCAGTGCGGTTGTGAAGTCGTCCTCCAAGGGTGTTTACAAAGTCCAAAATCAGAAGGTTTTAGCTAAAAATAACGATGAAGCTTATCCGTTACTGGAAATCAATAACATTCTCAGGGTAGCAGCTTCTAAAGGTACTTATCATGTATCGCCAGGGAAACAACCAGCGCCGGGATGTCCCAGAATACCGTCGTGGCTACAGTTGCGGGGATATCAGCAACAAGCGATCGCAAATTGGTTTGGCAATAATGGTAGAGGAACGTTGAAGATGGCGACTGGTAGCGGAAAGACGATTACCGGATTAGCGATCGCAACTGAACTTTATCATAAAATTGGTTTGCAAGTTCTTCTAGTCGTTTGTCCTTATCGCCATTTAGTCACCCAATGGGCGCGAGAATGCGAGAAATTTGGAATTAACGAGCCAATTTTAGCGTTTGAAAGTTTGCGACGCTGGCAAGATAAACTTTCCACTCAACTATATAATGTGCATTCTGGCAATCAGCCATTTCTAACGGTAATTACCACTAATTCAACCTTAATTAGCGATGGTTTTCAATCACAACTAAATTATTTGCCCCAAAAAACCTTAATAATTGGAGATGAAGCTCATAATTTGGGTGCACCGCGCTTAGAAGAAAGTTTACCTCGTAATATTGGATTGCGGTTAGCTTTATCTGCAACGCCAGAAAGATATTTTGATGAAGATGGTACGCAATCTTTATTTGATTATTTTGGCACGGTTTTGCAACCAGAATTTACCTTGAGAGATGCGATTCAACAAGGAGCGTTAGTACATTATCTTTATCATCCAATTTTAGTAGAATTAACGGAATCAGAAGCTCAGAGTTATATCAAAATCACTAGAAAAATTGGTCGTTCTTTGATATATCGTCAGCGGGAAGGACAACCAGATAGCATTTTTGATGAAGAAAATGAAGACCTCAAAACATTGTTGATGAAAAGAGCGAGAATTATCGGTTCTGCTGCTAATAAGTTAGATGCTTTACGCGACTTAATGTATAACAGATTAGATACTAGCCATACTTTATTTTATTGCGGTGATGGTTCAACGGAAAGCACCCATCAATTAAAAGCGGTAACTAGAATTTTAGGCACTGAATTGGGATATCGAGTCAACACTTATACAGCAGAAACTTCTTTGGAAGAAAGAGAAGTTTTGCGCCATCAATTTGAAATCGGAGAATTGCAAGGTTTAGTGGCAATTCGCTGTTTAGATGAAGGGGTAGATATTCCCGCCATTCAAACAGCCGTAATTTTAGCAAGTAGTGGAAATCCTCGCCAATTTATTCAGCGACGAGGTAGAGTTTTGCGTCCTCATCCAGGGAAAGAAAGAGCCACTTTATTTGACACGATCGTATTACCTCCAGAATTAGATAGAGAAACCTTGCAAGTCGAACGCAACTTATTAAGAAGAGAATTACGAAGATTAGTTGAATTTGCTGATTTAGCAGATAACGCAGGAGAAGCAAGAATGAAATTACTTAGTTTGCAAAAACGATATGGTTTATTAGATATTTGATGGTTAAAAAACCGCAGATGTACGCCGATACACGCAGATAAAATCCTCTATCTATCCATCTCACCAGAAAGATAACGCTAACATCTGTGTTCATCTGCGGACATCTGCGGTAAAAACACCATCCTAACACCTCACAAAAAATATCAAAACAACATCTGTGTTTATCTGTGTTCATCTGTGGACATCTGTGGTAAAAAAAATATATAGCTTTCACGAATCTTATCATAATGAATGAAGAAATCAGTCTAAGCTACGTCCAAGAACCCATTACAACCGCGCCTCCAGAAGTGCGACAAATTATCGAACGAGTAAAACAAGCAGAAAAAGATAAGCTTTATATGCCAAAACCAAAAGGCATTAATGACGACATTCTCACGATTATTAAGGAATGCGTTAAATGAGGTTAATTTCTATTAAACTTTGTAATTTTCGTTGCTTTTATGGTAAAACGCCAGAAATTTTACTGGCTGGAGAAGAACAACGAAATACTACAGTTATTCACGGTAATAACGGTGCGGGAAAAACTACTCTTTTAAATGGATTTACTTGGGTGTTATATGAAAAATTTACGGCGGCTTTTGCGTCGGAAGAACAGTTAGTAAATAAAAGAGCGATCGCAGAAGCAAAACAAGGAGAAATTGTCGAATGTTGGGTAGAAATTGTTTGGGAACACTTCGGTAAAAGGTATCGCGCCAAACGGGAATGTCGCGCCTACAAAGGAGACAGCATCGAACAAGGAGAAAGCAAGCTATATATGCAGATAGCTGGCGATGATGGCAGATGGCAATTTCCTCAACAGCTTCCCGAAGATATTATCGGACGAATTTTACCGGAAAGCTTACATCAATATTTCTTTTTTGATGGAGAACGAATCGAAAGATTTGTTCGTTCTGATAACAAAATCGAAATTGCCGAAGCAACGAAAACCATGCTGGGTATGGAAGTATTAGAACGTTCCATCAAGCATTTGAAGGAAGCTAGGAAAACTTTAGAAGAAGAGTTAAAGGCAATTGGCGATACAGAAACGCGGAAACTATTAAAGCAAAAGGAACAAAAAGAAAAAGAAGTTGAGAAATTAACTAATCGCCAAAATGAAATCAGTCAGGAATTAGAACATCAACAGACTTTGAAGAAGGAAACTAGCAGTCGTTTTCGCGATGTCAGCGGTGCAAAAGATTTAGAAGAAAGACGCAAGGATTTAGGAGAAGAGAAAGCGAAAAATGTTGCTAAATTGAAACAAAGTCAGGAAACATTACAAAAAGCAATTTCCACCAGAGGTTATACGGTTTTACTGCCAGAAATAACTGCCGAATTTCGGGCAACCGTCAACGATCTAAAACAGCGAGGTGAGTTAACCTCTGGGATTTCGCGGGAATTTATTTACGATTTACTAAATTCTCAAAAGTGTATTTGCGGCGCTGAATTAAATGAAGGAAATCACTTCCATCAAAATGTAATTAGTTGGCTGAATAAAGCCAGTATTGCAGCGGTGGAAGAAACTGCAATCCGCACGATCGCGCAAGTAGATGAAGTGGATAAGCAAGCACTAGATTTTTGGGAAGATGTCGATCGGGAACAAGCTAATATTAACCAGATCAAGCAGGAAATATCGCGAATTGAAACTCAAATCGAAGATATTAGCGATCGATTGCGTAAAAATCCGGCAGAAGAGATTCGCAATTTGCAAAAGCGATTGGATGAAATTGAAGGAAAAATCCGAGAATTAACCTTGGAAGAGGGAGAAAATAAGCAGAAAATTACGGATTTAAGCAATGAAGTAGAAGCTTTGGGTAAACAAATTGCTAAACAAGAAATGAATGAAGCAAGGCAATTGCTTACTCAACGGCGAATTGAAGCGACTCAAAATGCGATCGATCGACTTATCCTATTTAGAACTCGGTTAGATCATCATTTCCGATCGCAATTAGAAAAGCGAGTACAAGAAATCTTTAGTTCCATATCTTTTAAACCTTACTTACCCAAAATTAGTGAAAAATACGAACTAAGTTTAGTAGAAAATACGGCTGGTGAAGAAGCAAACGTAGCTGCTTCCACAGGAGAAAATCAAATCCTCAGTTTGTCTTTCATTGGCGGCATTATTGACAGGGTGAGAGAATGGAGTAAAGAGGAAATGATGGTACCAGATACCAGCACTTTTCCCATCGTGATGGATTCGCCTTTTGGCAGTTTGGATGAAATTTATCGCCGCCAAATTGCCAAAATTATTCCTCAATTGGCAAATCAGTTAGTAGTGTTAGTTACTAATACTCAATGGCGGGGTGAAGTAAAAGAGGAAATGGCGAAACGGATTGGTAGAGAATACGTACTGACTTATTATTCTTCTAAGGCAGATTGTCAGGAAGATTTGATAGAGTTGGATGGAGTGCGTTATGCTTTGATAAAGCAAAGTCCTAATGAATTTGAATATACAGAAATTGTGGAGGTAGAATATGAGTTTTAGTTCGTCCCCAGTTTCAGAAAAGTTGATAACAGATACTTGGGTAAAGGCGAGTTGGGAAGAGTTTCTCGCTTTAGCGGATCGTCCTGATTACGAAAAGGGTAAATTTTACTATCATCAAGATTACATGAGGATTGAAATGGCATCAGTTGGCCCACTTCACGGACGCGAAAATTCGGTTGTTTCTAGAGTTGTCAATTTTTACACGGCGTTTAGAAATATCCGAATGGTGGAATTGATTAATGCTAGTTTTCGTAAACCGAGTATCGTTGAATTTCAACCTGATTTGTCTTATTATATTGGTTCAGAATTTAGATTACCGCCGCGCACAAATACACCGATTAATTTGAATGAATTCGATCCGCCTGCATTAGTTGTGGAAATTGGCGCGAGTTCGATTAGCGATGATTTAGGACAAAAACGGTTGATTTACGAACGTTCTGGCGTGCAGGAATATTGGGTAGTTGATGCTAGTATTTATGATACGATCGCATTTGAAATTTCCAACAGGCGTAGCGGTGAAATTCAGGAATCGCGAGTGTTACCAGGGTTAAGTATAGCATTAGTTGAAGAAGCATTAAAACGCAGTGAAACTCAGGATGATGGAGAGATTAATCGCTGGTTAATCCAAAGTTTTAGTCAAATTTGAGAATAAAATAAAACGAGTATGGGTGCTAGTAAAATTAAAATAGCTAAAGATAAAGCTGATTTAGTAAAAGCTTTATCTCTGTCTAAGGAAACAACTGGGCCTTTTCAAACTTATGCTGATGTAATGGCGTTTGCTGCTGCGCTGGGTGCGAAGAGAAAAAAGCGCGTTCCTTTGGGGGAGGTTTCTAAACGAGACCCTTTGCCAATTGGGATCGAAATTTTTATTTCTAGGGGTTACGATACGATGATGAAGTTATTAGCGATCGCAGAAACTAAAGATATCAATATTATATCGCCTCATGATGAAAATTGGGAAGAAGAACGCATTGCTATTTTTGAGGAATATGCTAATGGTGGATTGGAGATTTTGCAGGAAGAGTTGCGGGGTGCGGTGGATTATTCGGAACGGCTTTTGTTAATTTTGGTTTCGGAACGGAGTAAGCAGAATAGAATAGAAGGGGAGTTTGATTTGAGTAGTTTTTTGAGTTGATTTTAAGTTTTAGGTGGGGTGTTGGAGGTTAGTTTTTTACCGCAGATGAAGAGAGATGAACGCAGATGAACGCAGATGGCTTTTCTGGTTGAAGAAAATAGTTGCCTGGTGTGGTTACTTTTACTCAGGTTTGATTTTAATTTATTTAATTTTAAGAATCATTTTTTGGGATAGTTTTTGGCTGATTGGCTTGATCGGTACTTTTATTCCTTTGATTTTCTTTCCCATATTACTATTACCAGTAATTGAGTTTTTTACCCTCAAGAAGCGCTGGTTTATTATAATTTCGTCGGTTGCTTGTTTGTTGCTAATCGGTTGGTTGCATTTGAAATATTTTTCTCCTAACAGTGTCTCTAGCAATGGTTCCGAAACTAGTATTAAGGTTTTAACGCTCAACAGTAGTTGGTATAAAACCAGTTCGGAAAACATGGTTAGTCTCATTCAAAAAGAACAACCAGATATCGTTTTTTTGCAAGAAATTGTTCGCAAACATACCCAAAGAGCTTTGGTTTGGTTAAAAGAAGTATATCCATACCAAACTACTGCCCCCGAAGTGGCAATTCTCAGCAAATATCCTATCACTTCTAGCGAAGTTTTGCACTTAGCAAACCATAGAGATATTCAACAGCGTGCTATAATTACTATTAACGAAAAAGATATTATTGTTTATAACATTCAGGTAAAATCTCCTTGGATTAACTATTATAAAATATTACCATTTATCAATATTCCATTTTACGATTACAGAGAGCGATCGCAAGAAATTCAAGACTTAGTACAACGCCTCAAAAAAGAAACTCTACCAGTTATCGTGGCAGGCGATTTCAACATGACAGACCAATCTCAAGATTACAACGTTTTGCAAACAGTTTTGCAAGATGCCTTCCAATCATCCGGACTGGGATTTGGTTTTACTTGGCCCCACGGTTGGGAACTGAGTTTTCTAGTCAAAAACTCACCTTGGAAATTAAACTATCCCATCTTTAGGATTGACTATATTTGGTATTCTCCACATTGGCGTTCTCGGTTAACTAAAGTATTACCAACAACCGGATCGGATCATTTACCAGTCAAAACCGAATTAATTGCGATCGCGACTAATTAAATTGATAAACTATACAGATATTCCCATAAATCAAATTCTTCCCTCTCCTCTTTTCCCTAATCCCTAACCTCTAGTCCGTTTTTGTACCATCAAGCATCACAATAGGTTCATCACCAATTACTTCTGCCCTATGGACTACTCCCCGATTTACATAAACGCTATCTCCCCCTTTCAAAATCACAGTTTCTCCGTCGATTGTCATGCGAAATTGTCCTGAAACTATCCCAGTCATTTTATCAACATCATGACTGTGATCCGGAAAATCAGTACCGGGAGGAAATGTGTAACTTTCAGATGGATAACCAAGTTTTTCTAACTTTTTCTGCAAAGCAGCTTCCGATAATTGACCATCTTGTTCGGGATTCCAATACTCAATTTGCATAACTAAAATCATCTCCTATCTTTTATCTGTGTTAATCTGCGTTAATCTGCGTTAAAAAACTAACCCCCAACATCCCGCCCAAAATCTCAAAATAACATCTGTGTTTATCTGTGGACATCTGTGGTAAAAAAATCCCCAATCACCTACGACAAAATAGCAGGTAATCCCACCTCCTTCGGCGCAACAAACTTACCGCTAAAACTCACCGCTTTATTCTCATAAGTTCTCGCCTCCGCCAACTCCCGCCGCAACTGCGCCCGTTCTAAATCATCATCAACTCCCCCCAAAATATACACTATTAACCTAGTAGCTAAATCTCTACCAGCAACCAAAACTCGCTTTTTATTCGGGTCGTACAAAACACCATACCAAAGCGATTCCGGATATTCCATATTACTGAAACCATCATCCGCGTCAAATTTATGCAATTTATCAAACACGGTTTCTAGCGAAAATCGGTTTTTAAATACCACAATTCCCAAAGCTTGGGCCAAAGCTACTTGTCCGACTGGACGGAAAAGAATGTTACCTTCGCCACCTTCTTTTTCAAAGCTGAAACGACGCATTTCTGGGGTTTCCGTACCGGATTCCAAACGACGAAAACTGGGCAGATTGGCTAAGTTGTCGAATAATTTAGTAAATTCTGCAATGCCTTCTTCTAATTCATCATCCTCCGGACGCATGGGAATTAAACCTTTTTTCTGAGGCAATTTCCACTGGGGAAATTTTGGCATCAGGTAACGTTCCGCCATTTCCGTTAATGCTTGCAATGTGGTTAAAACTGTTGATTTGGCGGCGACGGTGGCACTATCCCAATTGACGCGGGGATTGCGTTTTTCTACATCTTTTAATATGGGATGAGTAACGGCAATTTTTCTAGCAACAATGGCAAAACCGTTGTTTTCATCTAGTTGGGCTAGTTGTCCTTTGGTGAGGGGAACTGCCATTAAGTTGACGTGGACGAAAACAGACCGGACTCTTCTTCTTGCTTCGTCGCGAGTTTCACCAGGAACGACGGCAGAAATAAATTCGATGCCGATTTTTTCTTTGGCTAAATTTTGCAAATAGGCGGGGTCGATTTGGAATTCGTCTCGCAAATCATCAACGGTAATGAAGCTGCCAGCAGGTTTTTTATCCTTTTTATATCGCTGGAGTTTGCCTGTCTGGATTAACTCCATTAAACCTTGTACTCCCATTAAACGATGTTGTCCGTCTAAGGCAAAAATTGTCACGTCTTCGGAAACATTTAATAATCCGGCTTTGCCATCTTTATCTAATGGAATAAAGTCAGCAGCCGATTTAATTGCTTTGCCATCTGTTCCCCATTCCGGTGATTTTGATTCGTCTACCCAAGGTTGATTTATGACTACTAAAACTGGTGGGAATTTGTGATGTTTTCGGGCGGCTAAATATTGGGCTAATGATGCTTGGCGCGACCAATCTAATGGACGTTGTTGAATTTCTTCGATAGTTTCCGCGTCGATTTCTACGTTTTGGGTGTCAGCGTTGAATTTGGGACGGAAAAGGGGAAGGCGGGAGGCAAAGCGAACTCGACTGGCAAACCATTCTAGAGTGACGGAACCGATATAAGCATCGCTACCGCCCATTTCGATTTTCTGCACTAATATTTGGTCGTTTCGGCTGAGGTATCTATCTAATAGTAACGCTAGCGCTTGCTTTTCTTGATTTTCTCGTTCTAAGATTTGGCTGGCGAGGTCTGTTCCTGAGTTGCTGGGTATGGACATTCGATTTTAGATTTTCGATTTTAGATTTTAGATTGACCCTACATATAAGTCAGGGTGTGGATTTTGGTAGATAGGACTTACGCAACGGTACTAAATATGGTGTGATGGTGCGTTACGCTACCGCTAACGCACCCTACATATAGAAACTTTGCGTAAGTCCTATAGAGATGTTTCATGAAACGTCTCTACTTGTGTCCGCCTTCGGAATTGGTCATTGGGGATTAGTGGCTGGAAAAAGCTTAGTCTATTTGTAAAACTTACCTATAAATAAGATTTTTGTCAATTTTGTTTTTAAAAACTTTAAGGTTTGTGATAAGATGATTGTAATGATAACTGGTTTATACATATAAAGTATATTTTGTCAATGAAAATTTATAAAATTTGCTAAGAGATGATGAGATGACGCAAACACCAGGTAATAACGGAAATTCCAGCAGATTAGACCGGATTGAGGCGATTTTAGAACGATCGGTCCAAGATAGTGCCGAATTGCGATCGGCCCTTACCCAGCTAACTCAGCGGGTAGATACTCTCACCGATCGAGTAGATATCCTCACCAGACGGATGGACAATTTTGTAGAGAGAGTGGCGCGATATGAGGAACAAAATACCCTCAGTCACTCTGAATTTGCGCGAGGACAAGCAATGATGACCGAGGTAATCAGACAACTTACCCTTGGACAAGCACAAATTGCTCAAAATATGACGCAAATACAGCAGAATATGACCCAATTGCAACAAACAGTACTGCGAATAGAAGAAACTCAAGCATCTCTAGCAGCAGGACAAGAAAGACAAGACCGAATTTTAGATTATTTAATCCGAAAAATTGAGGGAGAAAATGCTTAAAACTCCTACACCTTCGTTTGAATACGTATTACCAGTAATTCGAGGGATTCAATCAGGGCGCGAGTACTACGTTTCCATGTGTCCGGTACGATTGTTGCCGAAACTTTTCCCGTTGGACGATGAAGAAATGCCGCCCCAAACGCGGGTAAGGCGTAGTCTCAATCGCCAAAGATTATCGGAAATTAGAGAATATATTTTAGATAATCGAAATAATTATACTTTTTCGGCGATTACCGCTTCCATAGATGCGGATATTGTTTTTGAACCAATTGATACTGATAAGGAAGGGCGCAAAATCGGGCGATTGCGAGTACCGATGGATGGGCGATTTATTATTAATGATGGCAAACATCGACGGGCGGCGTTAGAATTGGCGTTGAAGGAAAACCCGGATTTGGGGTATGAAACGATCGCGCTTATCCTATTTTTGGATATCGGTTTGCAGCGTTCTCAGCAGATGTTTGCCGATCTGAACTGTTATGCTGTTTCTCCCGATCCGAGTTTAAATATTCTTTACGATCGCCGTAACGAACAAGCTAATGTGGTAAAAGCTGCGATCGAACAAGTTGCCGTTTTTCGCACTCTCACCGATCTCGAACGTAGCAACTTACCAGCGCGATCGAGTAAGCTATTTACCCTCAATAACATTTATAATGCTACTCTTGCCCTGTTGGTTAATCATCGCGATCGCGAATTGGCAAAACAAATCGAAATTGCGGTAGATTTTTGGAACGCGGTTAGCAGCTACATCCCTGATTGGCAAAGGGTTTTAGCGAAAAATGTAGACGCTGGGGAGATTCGACGAGATTACGTACACTGTCATGCGATCGTACTTTCTGCTTTAGGCGCAATTGGCGCTACTCTCCTGTCTGTTTATCCCGAAAATTGGTCAGAATATTTAGGAGGTTTACAGCAAATTGATTGGGCGCGAACTAATCCAGATTGGGTAGGACGCATTCTCTCTAAAAGTGGTTTTTCTCAGTCTCGTAATAGTGTTAATTGGATGGTTGTTTATTTGAAAAAGCATTTGGATTTACCACTGACATCAGATGAGGAAAGAGTATAAAAAAGCTTGTAGTTTTGCAGCGAGGTAAAAATGAGTACAGGGCAACAGACAGAAAAAAGAAGTTTAGGGTATTATCGAGATTGCTTTGCTCAAATTAAGGTATACAAAAACCAAAAAAAAGGCGGTGAAGCACTGAATCAACCTATATTGTTGTTATCTGTAATTGATGCTATCAGCCAAGGCCAAATTACCACTAATCATATACTGATATCAGATGAGTTAATAGATATATTTAAGAAATATTGGGCATTGCTTTGTTCTGATAAATTTGAAAGTAGTGATTTTGCGCTTCCATTTTTTCATTTAAAAAATGCTAAATGTGAAAAAACGGGAAAAAGTAATTTTTGGTATTTAAAATTTAGTGATGAATATGGTGGTGGTCGCCCTCAAACAATACCTACTTTAAGAAGAGATGTTGATTTCGCAACTTTATCTCCAGATTTATTTGACTTACTACAAGATTCAAATGCTAGAAAAGAGTTAGTTGATGCCCTAATCGTATCTTGGTTTTCATCTAGCCAAAAAGATATAGAAGAGGTTTTAAAAATCAATCAAGATTTTCAAGACTATAGCGTACAAGAAGCCCAGGACTTGGAAAGTTTAAATAATAATCAAGGACAACCGAAATTTTCTGTAAGAAGATCGGCAATCCGAAATGCTTTTTTCCGCAAAGCAATAGTACATCTATATGATTACAGGTGCGCTTTTTGCAGATTAAAAGTAATTCGTTCACTTAGTCAAAGTATTGTAGATGGCGCACACATCAAACAATTTTCAGAATTTTATGACAGCAGGGTAGACAATGGGATATCACTTTGTAAAAATCATCATTGGGCATTCGATCAAGGCTGGTTTGGGATAGATAATGACTACAAAATCGTAATAGCTAGCGATTTAGAAGAAGAATCGCCTTATACTAGGCCAATGAGAGAATTTAATGGTGAATTTATATTGCTACCGAATTCAGAGAAATATTTTCCAAGAATTGAAGCAATCGAGTGGCATCGTAAAAATGTCTTTAAAGCATAAAATTATAAATGAGGTTGTTTAAAATGATAGAAACACAAGAACAGATGTCACTATTTCCTCCACGTAATATTGAACAATTCGTGGAAGATGTAAAGAAACTAACTGAAGAAATTCAAGAGTTATATTGCCAAGATGAAATACCATTTACCATAGGCTGGAGTGGAGGCAAGGACAGCACAGCAGTATTGCAACTTGTTTGGTATGCGATCGCAGCACTTCCAATAGAAAAAAGAACGAAGCAAATTCATGTTATTACCAATGATACTTTGGTAGAAAATCCTGTCGTTTCTGCCTGGGTACGCAAGTCCTTAGAAAAGATGAAAGTTGCTGCCCAAGAACAGAAAATGCCAGTAGAAACTCATCTAACTCATCCAGCAGTTCAAGATACTTTTTGGGCTGGCTTAATAGGTAAAGGCTATCCAGCGCCTAGAAAGCGATTTAGGTGGTGTACTGAACGCCTAAAAATTAAGCCAACCGACTCTTTTATTCGCGAAATAATTAGAACTAGCGGTGAGGTAATTCTAGTTTTGGGTACTCGCAAAGCAGAAAGTGCTATGCGGGCAGCAAATATGGCTAAACATAGAGAATGGAGAGTACGGGATCGGCTTAACACTAACCCTAATCGCCCTAATTCTCTGATTTATCTTCCTATTGAAGATTGGCGAACTGATGAGGTTTGGCTTTATTTGATGCAGTGGAAAAACCCTTGGGGAAATAATAACAAAGACTTACTTACAATGTATCGAGGTGCAACAGCAGACAACGAATGTCCTTTAGTGATTGATACCTCTACACCCAGTTGTGGCGATTCTCGCTTTGGCTGTTGGGTTTGCACTATGGTAAATAAAGATAAATCTATGGAGGCAATGATCCAAAATGATGAAGAAAAAGAATGGATGTTGCCTTTACTAGAAATTCGTAATGAATTAGATAAAGAAGATGACCACGATAGAAGAGATTTCCGTCGCATCTATGGTAAAGTTGAACTTTTTGAACGTGATGTTGATGGCGAAATTTCGGTTTATCCAATTCCCGGCCCATATACCAAATTTTGGCGGGAACATTGGCTAAGACGAGTATTAAAAGCACAAACCGAAGTTCGTCAAACTGCGCCGCCAGAAATGCGCGATATCACCCTCATTACCCCTGAAGAACTTAGTGAAATTCGACGCATTTGGCTAGAAGAAAAACACGAATTCGATGATAGCTTACCCCGCATTTATGAAGAAGTGACGGGAGAGGCATTCCAAGATGTTCGTCCCGGCGCAGAAAGAACTTTATTAGGTAGCGATGAATGGGCGGTATTAGAAGAAGTTTGTGATGACGATAATATGCACCTCGAATTGATGTCAAGACTGATAGATACTGAACGGCAATACTATACCAAATCTCGCAGAACTGGTATCTATGATGACTTGGAAAAATGCTTTGAAATTAGTTCTCGTTCTAAAGAAGAAGCAATTCAAAAAGCCCACGATAAACGAAACTACCAAGAAGCAGCTAATGAAGGTGATGCGGAAAAGTTAAAAAGTACGGTTCATGGTTTGAAAACGGTTGAAAATCCAGTCAAAAAGGCTGAAAAGGATATTACGCAATTGGGGTGGGGGAGTTTGAAGTTTCCGGTGAAGGATGTAGATAGTTTAGATGAGGAGTAGGATTGTTTTTTTACCACAGATGTCCACAGATGAACACAGATGTTATTTGGATGTTTTTTGTGGGATAGAGAGATTAAGAATTTACTATAGTCTTTTATGGCTAATGGTAAAATCCTTAAGGCAGTTGTTTGTTACCAATTACTTATTACTAAATCGTGAAATTCATTGAACTCGTCTTGCAAAATTTTGGCCCCTACGCGGGACGACAAGTGATTAATTTATCTCCGGAAGAAAACGGCAAGTCTTGCCCGATTATTTTGTTTGGGGGTATGAATGGGGGTGGCAAAACTACGCTGATGGATGCCATTCGTTTGGCACTTTACGGACAACGCGCCCAATGTTCTACTCGTGGCAATTTAGGGTATAGCGATTTCCTCACTCAATGCGTTAACCGTCACACGCCACCGACGGAAAAAACTCGGATTGAATTGTTATTTGAACATATCGAATATAACCAAGTCATCGAATTACGCATCGTTCGTTATTGGACGGCTAATCCTAAAGATGGTAAGGATCATTTGGGTATTCTCGATGGAGAATGGCCCGATACTGCTTTGGCGGAAACTTGGGATGAATATATCGAGAATTTGTTGCCTTTAGGGATTTCTAATTTATTTCTATTTGATGGGGAACAAGTTAAGGAATTGGCAGAACTCGATACGCCACCGCCCCTGGTAGCAGATGCCATCAAATCACTTTTAGGATTAGAATTAGTTGACCGTCTCTCAGTAGATTTAGATATTTTGGTTAGTCGCAAACGCAAACAATTAGCTGGGGCAAAAGAACTGGCTGATTTAGATGAAATCGATCGCCAACTTAAACAGTATAGGGAAGATTTAGATGAAGTTACTCAAAATATTGGAAATCTCAACAATCAATTAGAAATCAACAATAAAAATCATCGAGAAGCTTATCACAAATTTCTGTCCGAAGGTGGGAAAATTGCTGCTGACAAAAGTAAGCTTGACCTGGAATTAGAACAAACCAGAAAAAAAGCCCAAAATCAGCGGGAAATCCTTTGCGAAATCGCCGCAGGTAACCTTCCCTTAGCCTTAATTCAAACCCTCCTTGCCGCTGCCGAACAGCAGGGAGAAAAAGAAATTCGCCATGCCCAAGCCCAAGCAGCGCAGGAGTTGATTAAAGAACGCGATCGACGTTTATTAGATAAACTCAATCAGCTAAAAATAGCTGCCCCAAAAATCAAGCAAATTCAAACATTTCTTGATGCCGAAAATGAAAGCCTCACCCAAGATATCGACATCTCCGAAAACCTCTGGTTAGGTGCTGATAGCGAAACTCTAAAAAAACTCGATATTCTATTAAATCATGAACTCGATCGAGAAATCAAAACCGCCCAAGACCAACTAACATATCTGCAACAATTAGAAACAGAAATCGACTCTCTCGAAAGACAACTCGCCGCTGCTGCTGCCCCCGAAATTTATCAACAATTAGTTGATGCAGTTAGCGAAACCAAAAACCAAGTATTAAAAGTAGAAATTGCCAAAGAAAAAGCCGAACGATTAAAACGAGATATCGAAATTGCGATCGCGCAACTCAAAAAAGACCTCCTTGCCTATGGCGAAGAAGTAATGAACCGCAAAAACACCGACCACATCATCGCTTCCGCCGCCAAAGTCCAAAAAACCCTGCAACAATTCCGGGAGAAACTCACCCTCAAAAAACTCAACAAACTAGAAATCCAAGTCACCGAATGCTTCCGCTATCTCCTCCACAAATCCAACCTAGTCCATCGCGTTGTCATCGACGCCAATAACTACAGCCTTTCCCTCTTCGATCCCGAAGGAAAACCAGTACCCAAACATCGCCTATCCGCCGGAGAAAAACAACTATTAGCTATTGCCTTTTTATGGGGATTAGCGAGAGTATCCGGAAGGCAATTACCAGTTGCCATTGACACCCCATTAGGTCGATTAGATTCATCCCACCGCAGCAATTTAGTCGAAAAATATTTCCCCTCTGCATCCCATCAAGTCATCTTACTTTCCACCGATACAGAGATAGGAAAAACCGAAGTAGAGAACTTAGAAAAACAGGAAGCGATCGCGCGGAAATACTTGTTGAAATATAATGTTGATGAGAGACAGACAGTTGTAGAGGAGGGATATTTTTGGTAAGTTATGGATTAAAGATTTTTTTACCACAGATGCCCACAGATGAACACAGATGAACACAGATGGGGATTAAACCAAGTTACGGAGAAGATTATTGGGTGTGCATTTACGGTATCCAATAATTTGGGGTGTGGCTTTTTAGAAAAAGTATATGAAAATGCCTTAGCGCATGAGTTACGTAAACTAGGCTTACAAGTTCAGCAACAATATCAAATCAAAGTTTACTACGACGGAATTATAGTAGGCTAATTTGCTGCTGATTTACTAGTCCAAAGAAGCATCCTTGTCGAACTCAAAGCAGTCAAAAACCTCTCAGAAAAAGACCACTCACAATGCTTAAACTACCTCAAAGCAACCAACCTACCCCTTTGCCTACTAATTAACTTCGGCAACCCCAAAGTAGAAATCAAAAGAGTAGCCGGAAACCTATAAACCCCAAACACCCCACCAAAAAGCTAAAAAGACCATCTGTGTTCATCCGTGTTCATCTGTGGACATCTGTGGTAAAAAACCAACCCCAAACACCCCACCAAAAAGCTAAAAAGACCATCTGTGTTCATCCGTGTTCATCTGTGGACATCTGTGGTAAAAAACCAACCCCAAACACCCCACCAAAAAGCTAAAAAGACCATCTGTGTTTATCTGTGTTCATCTGTGGACATCTGTGGTAAAAAACCAACCCCAAACACCCCACCAAAAAGCTAAAAAGACCATCTGTGTT
>CAZJJR010000016.1:28053-43876 GCA_964546365.1 uncultured bacterium
TAAAAAGACCATCTGTGTTTATCTGTGTTCATCTGTGGACATCTGTGGTAAAAAAACCAACCCAAACACCCCACCAAAAAGCTAAAAATGGAACCCCCAATCAACACCATCAAACTATCCCAAACAGCCAAAGACCAACTCCTCAAACTCCGCCGCTTCACCAAAATAGACCAATGGAACATCCTGTGTCGCTGGGCATTTTGCCGTTCCCTAGCCGAACCTAGCATCCCCTCCCCCGTCCCCATCATCACCGACAGCAACGTTGAAATGTCCTGGCGAGTCTTCGGTGGCGAAATCTCCGACATCTTAATCCTCGCCCTCAAACAACGCTGCCAAAAAGACAACTTAGGCTGTGACAAAGAAACCCTAGCCAACCAATTTCGCCTCCACCTCCATCGAGGTATTGGCTACCTAGCAGGCGACCCCAATATTAAAAAGATCGAAGACTTAATTGCGATCGCAACTCAGGGGCATCTCGAAAAAAAGCTTCCGGAGAAGGAGTAAGACCAACTAAAGGCACTGCTTTTACAAGGGGTTCTTTTGCAAAGAAAGAATCCCTACGCATGAGAGGTTGGGGAGTGTCAAATATTCCTTTACAATTAGGTGCGGGTAAGCCTATCTAAATAATTATGCGAGTAGTAGCCCTAGTTCCTGGCGGAATTGGCGATCAAATTCTGTTTTTTCCGACCCTGGACGACCTGAAGCGTAACCATCCAGAAGCCGAGATCGATGTAGTTGTCGAACCTCGATCGAAGGGTGCCTATCGGATCTGCAAGTCCGTTCAAGATGTCATACCTTTTGACTTTAAAGACCGCAATAGTTTGGCAGATTGGGGCAACATACTCGGTACGATCCGCGATCGCGAGTATGATATCGCCCTTTCCTTGGGGAAAAGCTGGCTAGTCGGTCTATTATTGTGGATGACAGGTATTTCCGTCCGGGTCGGTTATGCTGGTAGCCCCGGTTCCACCATATTTATCAGTAATCCGGTTACCTTAAAAACCGAACAATACGCAGCTAGTATGTATCACGACCTGCTAAGCGGTTTGGGAATTCATACACCTTGTCCGGATTTATCAATTAACGTACCCAAACAAGACATTCAATGGGCAGAAGCAGAACAAAAACGGCTGGGTATTGGCGAAAGCGGTTACGTTCTGATTCACGGCGGTTCTAGCGAACTTTCCAAAGAAAAAGGAATTGATAAACTCTACCCAACAACTCATTGGCGGGAAATTATTCAAGATTTCCAACAACGTCAACCGGATATGCCAGTGGTAGTAGTGCAAGGCCCAGATGATGTCCCCTACGTCAGCCAACTGTTGCAATCTTTTTCTAATTTGAAAGTAACTGCACCAGCCGATATCGGTAAATTGGCGGCAACGATTGCGGGTGCTAATTTGATGCTGTGTACTGATAGTGCGCCAATGCACTTGGGAGTAGCAGTACAAACTTACACGATCGCTTTGTTTGGCCCTACCGATCCGAGTAAGCTGCTGCCGAAAAGCGATCGCGTTCTCACCATTAAATCCCCTACTGGCAAAATGGCCGATATCTCGCCTCAGGAAGTTTTACAAAAAGTTTGGGGAGGCTGAACCGATTCTAGATTTTAGATTTTAGATTTTAGATTGCATAATCGATCGCTTTCTGATTCTGAAATCTAAAATCTCAGGTCTCGATCGCACCTCAAGATAAATACAATGTTCCGACTTAAGTAGTAAACAGAAAAAAATTTGTTCTTTAGTACAGATGAAGAAAGATGTATCCAGATCCACCCAATCTAAAATCTAAAATCGAATGACCCTCAAACCAGCCGTATTTCTCGATCGCGATGGCGTTCTCAACATCGAAGCAGGTTACATTTACAATGTCGAAGACCTGCATCTGATACCCGGTGTGGCGAAAGCAGTACGGCAGTTAAATGACCGAGAAATATTTTGTTGTTTAGTTTCCAATCAATCTGGCCCAGCGAGAAGCTACTATCCGGTAAATCACGTAGAAGCATTGCATCACCGACTTTGCCACTTGTTGGAAACGGAAGCAGGGGCCAAATTAAATGCTTTGTACTATTGTCCCTACCTCAGCCCACCAGAAGGAGGAATCAATCCCGAATTTACTCGCTGGAGTACTTGGCGCAAACCAAACACGGGTATGCTAGTAGCAGCCGCTTGGGATTGGAATCTCGACTTAAGCCAAAGTTTTATGGTTGGCGATAAAGCAACCGACGTAGATATGGCTCACAATGCTGGATGTAGGGGAATTTTGGTGCAAACTGGATTTGGGGAAAGCGTCCTCAGTGGCAAATACCAACACCATACCAAACCCGATTACGTAGCTGCTGATTTGGCAGACGCAGTTGATTGGATTTTTTGCCAAATGGGTAAGTTATAAGTAGAGCTACTCCAGAAACAAAGTTTCCATGAAAACACTAGTTTCCATGCCATTAACCAAAAGTCCCGCCGGAACTTGGACGATCGCAACTGCTAAAACTGCTGATGAAAAACCCTATTTCGGTACGGTGCAAATTCATCCGATGGGGCAAATTTATACGGTTTCCTGGCTGACCACTTTAGGTGATTACTCTGGTCTGGCTTTTTTTGAGGATGGTTATCTTTTTGCCGGTTGTGCTTTTCACAATTCCTATGGGGTAACTCTCTATACAATTAACGATGATGGCACTCTCGATGGTAAGTGGACTTCTCCATCTTATAAAGGTGCGATCGGTACCGAGAAATTGGTAGGCGGTATCCCCGGTCAACTGGAAGGAACTTACCACGCTACCAGCAGTTCTCCTCCCCCAAACAGCGCGAATTACGAAGGTACTCTCAATATCCAGCAGCTAAATGATATTTACCAAGTTTCTTGGTCGGTAGGAATCGATTACCAAGGTACGGGTTTGCGCGTTGGCAATAAGTTAGTGGTTGCTTGGGGAGAAGGTAACGTTTTCTGCATGAATTACCAAATTGAGAATAACGCCGCATTAGGTCGCTGGGCTTATCTTGGCAATTCAGCTTTGGCAATGGAAAATTTACACAAAATTTGCTGATTTGGTTTAATTGCTAATCACTTCAAATAACCCATCATCTAATTCATAACCAAACATTTGCGCCATTGCTTTTAACCGGGATGGACTTTCAATTCCTTGACTCCTCATCCATTCGGTTAAAACAAATAACTTTTGCATCACAAAAATTTCTAAGGCTTCCGGATTATACTGGATGCCTTCTTTTCGGTTGAATTGGTGCGGTACTAGCATGGCAGCATAACGAGCCAGTTCCCCAGCCTTCCAGTCTAACAGAAATGGCAACCAGGGATAACGGGCATCTAGGCGAATAAACCACAGGCGCACTTCGGGAATTTCTGATAGTTCGCGAGGATCGTTGGGATCGCGGGAAATTTCCATATTAAACTGCAATTGCTGTTCGCCAGATGCGATCGCACCTTGTTGCAGCAGTTTTTCGATCGCCTCTACAGCTGGCGAAATATCTAAGTTATTTAAATGGTTGGCATCAAGCGCGATCGCAATAGTCATCGAGTCTCACAATCTAAAAAAGGACATCTTCTATTCTCCTTCTCCTCTGTCACAAATTGGTTTTACAGCGAACAGAAGTAAAAAAGTTAACATGGGATAACTGTATCAATACTCGACATCTTACGATAAATAAGATAAACTGGATATGAGTTTACTTTATAATCATCCATACAACGTTAATTTAAACCTGCTTCCATCTACCTGGAGGTTACCAATTAAACAAAAAGAAAATGTGTTTGGAAGTCAGCCAGCAGGTAGCTGGTAATTTGGCATCACCCATAGCAGGAAATTTTAGCAAAGTTAAAATAGTAGACAAACATATAAAAACTTACCCATAGAAGTCAAGAGCAATCAGTATGAAAAACGAAGCGATCGCTGTTAAACCAATTCGTTCCTTAGAGGACGCCTTAGACAGGTGTCAAGCAATGGGAATGCGCTTGAGCCGTCAGCGTCGCTTTATACTGGAACTGCTCTGGCAAGCTCAAGAACACTTATCTGCCAGAGAAATATACGATCGTCTCAATTACCAAGGAAAAAATATCGGTCATACCTCTGTTTATCAAAATTTAGAGGCATTATCCGCCCAAGGCATTATCGAGTGTATCGAAAGATCCGATGGTCGATTATACGGTAACATCAGCGACTCACACAGTCACGTCAACTGCTTGGACACCAATCAAATTTTAGACGTTCACATCGAACTACCCCCAGAATTACTCCAGCAAGTCGAACAGCAAACAGGAGTAAAAATTACCGAATATAGTATTAATTTCTTCGGTTATCGAACTAAGGAATAGGGAAAAAGTTTGAAGGATGAAGGATGAAGGATGAAAAAATAACTTATTTGATTCATCTAACCATCTCCCTATCAGTCTACCAATTAAATGTTTCCATAACTTATCTCTAGTCTTCTCCCTTTCAGTTTTTATGATTTGTGCTGAGGAGTTGATAAACCACCGTATTATTCTTATTTTTCTCTTAGCCAATTGTCGATCCGAGTCTCTAAATTAACAATATCTTCTGGGCAAAGTTGGCGAATGCTGTCATACCGTTTTGCCGCTTCTTCAGCTAATGGCTTACGCCCTTCGCCTGGGGTATCTAGAAGATTTCGTTGCTCGGAGAAAGGCAAAAAATAGGTTTCTTTAGGATCAATTTCTTGCCGAATCTTTTGCCAGTTATACTCTTTTGGTAAATCTTGACCAGCTAAAATCCAAACTTCAATTTCTTGCCAAGCATTTTCTGCTAAAAATAAGCTGTTTGGCGATAAAATAGTCGCAGCTTTAGTTTCTAGATTATTCAGAACGGTTGCTCTATCCCTATTTCCATCGCGGTCTACACACAGTAGAAATAGATCTACCATCGGATACCGCTCGATAATACTTTCAATATTTTCCCATTTTAAAGCTTCACTAATTCCTCCCAAAAGGGGGTCTGTGCAAATAATTACTTTAGCACGAGGTTTGCCAAGAGCAGCCATCATTGCGGTGATAATTGGTTTAAGCATATATTGGTCTTTGCGGAAGTCTTCTGGAATTACTAACACCCTCATTCTTCTACCTCATCATCGCTGGTAAATTCCATCACATTTTCTAACCAGGCTGATTCGTGCAGGTGGGCTAGGCTTTGTTTTTCCAGAACCTCCTGAGCATTTGGGATATCTAAAACGCGAATAATCTTAGCATCAGGTTGATTTTCTAACCGATAGGTTAATGAAACTGACTCTAAAGTTTGGGGGCTGATAAGTCTGAGTAATTGTGAAGAATGGGTAGTGGCAATAACTTGGATTTTCCCTTGAGAAACTTGGCGTTCAATTAGTTGCAGTAGCAGATGTAAGCGAGTAGGATGAATGCCATTATCTAATTCTTCAAAAAAGTAAATTTTGGCTGGGTCTGAACCTAATAAAGCTGCTATCATCGCCAGAAAACGTAGGGTACCATCTGAAGCGCTGTAGGCAGATATTTTTTGCCCGTGTTTTTCAACTAAAGTCAGTAAAGTTTTGCCAGTGAAATCAGTAGGAAACTCAAAGTCTTTGGCATCCATTGGGGTGAGTTCTTGTATCCACTCCAACAGGGTTTCTTTTTTTTGAGGATTTTGACAAATATCAAGAAGTACGGATGAAAGATTTTCGCCGCGATCGCCTAAAATAGTTTGTCCTGGCAGAGAAGGCATTCGCGTGACATCAGGGTTTAAATCTAAAAAACGCATTGAACTAAAAGCTTGTAGTGTCGCTTTTGCCATCCCTCGAATTGAAGTAGCTGGAACAAATCCTCCTCCCTCAATAGATACATCCGTGGCAAGTTTAGCTAGCTGTGAAATAATTGGTTTGTAAGGAGAAAAGGGAGTAGTACGATTACTTATTGGGTTATTTAACAGTTTGACAATAAAGTTGTTTTGTTTTGATTCAGCACTCAATTTTGCTTCAAGAAAGTTATTTTCTTGTCCAACTATCTTTAATCTTTCATTAATTATAGTTGGAGTTTTATTTACTGCTTCTGGGTTGATTTCAATACTGTAAATTAATTCTTGCTTAGAGGCATCTTTTTTAATATAAAAAGATGCCTCTAAAGTAAAAGTGGTTGAACCAGTAAATGTAATTTCTCGCGTTCCACCCCGAATTCCTCGCCACTGCAAAACACCACTTTCTACATATTTTTCTCCCATAATTTCCGCTAGATTATAGCCACGGGAAATACCGTGTAAAAAACGCAGAGCATCCCGGATGTTACTTTTTCCAGAGGCGTTAGTGCCAACTAAAATAGTAAAATTGCCGAGATGAAGTTCGGCATTTTTAAAGTTTTTAAAGTTTTCCAACCGCAACTTTTTCAGCATAAATCAATAGGTTTGTAGTAAGAGGCGCTCGAACCTCTAATTGTGGCAAATCAGTTAGTTGAGAGTGATTTAGAAATTTTTTCTCATAAATCAGATAAACATCGTTTCATCATTATTGCGATCGTCTTCATTCCCATCGTAAGCAGTTGTCGATGCTTCTTCCCGTTCGATCAAGAGAATCGTAGCATCAGCCTCTTGGACGCTGGCATTTTTATCACTACTAATCATAGGCGTGGGGCGATTTCCACTGGACAAGCTAGCCAGAGCTTGCTGACAAGCCCTATACTGTTTCAAAGAGAATAAAGCCCCGCCTTTTTCTGCTAAATCTCTCGTCAGATCGTCCAGTTGAGCTTCAAATAAACAAGCATTCGTAAAGCTGCACAGATGAAGATTAGCCCCTAGTAAATTCGCCCCAGAAAGATTAGCACCTTCTAGATTAGCAGCAGAAAGATTAGCGTTGGATAGATTAGCATTAGTGAGGTTTGACCAAGACAAATTAGCTTCTTGGAGATTCGAGCCGGCTAAATTAGCCCCGATCAAATCCGCCCCAAAAAAATTGGTTTTCCAGAAATTTACTCCCGGCAGCATCGCATAATTTAAACAAGCTTTAGTTAAATTCAATAACATCAAGTTCGTTTGCGATCGCTGCCAGAAAATATCCGGTGATAAAACCGTAGTGCGCCCGATCGAACTCAGGAATCGATCCGGATCGAAATCTTCAGGATTATTCGGGTCTCCACAAGGAGAAAAAGGCATTTGCACTACTTGATAAGCAGCAGAAAGCAGCAGAAAAATGTTTAAACCAACAGCGGCTTCGACTTGCAAAACATTTACCGAATTGCCTAGAGATTGCAAATAAGCGCGAGTAGCGTGAGTTACCCCCTCATCCAACCACCTACTGCGACAATAAGCGCGATAGAAACTATACAAGCGCGGTAGCAAAGCAGCAAAAGAAAATGAAGCGCGATCGCGAGATTCTTCGCGCCGCAGACGTTCGATCGCTAATTGTTGAATTTCCGCCGAAAGGATGCCATATCCTAACAACTTATATAATTGTTCGGCAACCGCAGTAGGGGAATCGATCGCAAAAGTGACTTCTCCATAACTGTCTGCTACTTTGCGAGTGAGAGATTTCAGCACTTGCGCTATTCCTTCCCCACAAAGATATTCTCCCAACTTCGGATGAGAAAAACAGATACTCGGGCAGTAGGAAGAAAGCGAAGAAGAAACAAAAGAAGAAGCTAAACCGCTTTTTTCTCCTACTCTACTCGATGGAGAGAACTGGAAATAAAGGGCAGGTAAAATAGTTCTGGGATCGACCGGGCGAACATCTTCTTTCTCTTCAATTAAAAGGTCGGAAATAATCTGACCGGAACAAGATTGACGACCGCTTTGCAGCAGGGTAAGGGCTGCTGCTTGCATTTGGGCGCGGACTACTTCCGGAGAACGACCTTGCAGCATATTGGAGATGGCTTCGGCAGTCCGGCTGCTATTGGCCATTCCTTCGCGCATGAACAAAGAAACCCGATTACCTAGAGGCATACCATCCGGTGATTGCCCCAACAACCAACGGCAAAGTCGATCGTAAACTTCAAACTTGACCTGGGAACCCCGCAAAGTAAAGATACTTTCATCCAGTCGTCCGTCTCGATACAACAAACCTAATAACAACAGCGATAGGGGTTGGTGAACGAGTTCTGCAACATCTTTGATCTCTGGTAACAGACGAAAAACTCCGCTTTGTTTTAAAAAGTTAAAGTAAGCTTGGGCAGTCGATTTTGGTTGTAATTTTGCCCAAAACTTAAACCATTGTTTCAGTTGCTCCTGCTCGAATGGTTGAATCAGTACCCGCCGGAACGATATTGGTAGACTATGAGCCAAACTGTTGAGAGTTCCATAACGACAAGTCAGGAAAATTTTATGGCGAGGGCGACCGGATGTACCGGAATATTTGAGTTGAAACTGTCGCACCTGTTCTAAAAAAGCAGAAACTTGCCGTTCGATCCCCGGAAAGCGAGATAATTCATCCAAGCCGTCCAAAAGTAACAAACAAGGAGGATTTAAAGGTTCTAACCAACCATCAGCGCAACTAAATTTAGCGGCTTTTAAAGCAGAATCGAGGGTTTGTTCGAGGGTTTTGCCCAGAGTGACATCGCGCAGCCGAATCAACACGGGCATCCAGGTAGGATAAGTTTCTTGGGCGATTTTGGCTGCCCAAATTTGGCAAAAACTAGTTTTACCTTGACCCGCTGCCCCTTCGATAATCGCTACGGTTTCTAAATCCGACAACTGGCTGGTCGCCCATTCCATTAAATCGACTGGTGGCTGTGAAGTTGAGGGAGTAAAAGGTTGAAGGGGTGCTGTGGGAAACGAAGAATTTCTGTCCCACTGGGGTACTTGTCTGTATTCTTGCTCTTCCAGATGTACGGCTTTGAGGGGAACGAACAAATCTTTGAGGGCGTAAAGTTCTCCCAACAATGGTTCGCAGAGGTTTTCGAGAAGCTTTGCTCGGTAGAGTTCTCGTTCTAGGTCGATTAAGCTAGGTGTGGTAGTAGGGACTCCTAAGGCCGCAAATTCTTTTTCCGCATCGATGGAGATGGTTTCATCATCGGTTAATATTTGATTGGCCAAAGGATTGTTAGCTAAATTCCCCAATCGGACAAATCTTTGCAGTTGTGCTAAAGCTAGGGGGTTTTCGGCAATTACAGCTAACAAGTAACCGGGTAAGCCATTAACGAGACGCTGCACGACTAATTTAGCGGCAGTCTCTTCTAAACCGTTGCTGACGAACCACGCGATCGCTAAATTATTCATCTGCCCCACTAACAAAGACTCGCCCATCATCGACAGCGCCTGTTCTGCTTGGGTGTCGCTGAGTCTACCGGGACGCATGGTTTTCAGCAGTGCTTGCAACTGGGGATCGAGAAGGGTCAGCGACCTACTTTCCTCAGTCGTAGTTTCAATGGGTACGTTAGCCCGCGTTAACCACACTCTTTGGAGTTGGAATTCTTGCTCTAAAATTTTCTGTAAAGCTCTCAGATAAGCAATTTGAAAGGCTAGCCACGTCCCTTCATTCCGCTTGAGAGGCTTTTTGCGACTCCACGTTCGCAGCAGTTCGGCACTCAAACGACAAACTTGGTCAATGTCTTGCCAAAGGATGGTTAAGGGTAATTCTAAAAGCTCTGCGAAAGGGCTTATATCAAAAGGTGCAAGGCTTTTGACTTCCATATCTTGTACGATGCGGAAGGCAACGCCTGCGGTTTGGGCTCCTGGGGTTTGTAGCTGAGTAATTGCAATGTTATGCTCTGCTAGCCACTGCCGAATGCTTAAGCTCATCTAACCTCTACAGCAAATGGAGAAACGGCTCCCTAAGGTCATTATGAGTCATGTTTTTGATTGACGGTGCTGAAATTTAGAATGAAAAAGGTTTGCCAAGTTTGGTGAGTAGTTTGATTTTTCATTACCGATCCGAGAACTATTAATCTAAATATATGATTTTGCCTGGTTATAATGAGAAGATCTCGCACGATCGACTTGATAGAGAATTTATTGGATCTATCTGCACGAAATCCTTATGAGCGATCTGGTTTCACCACGTCCGGCTTTGCCGGAGATCCCACTAAAGATTGTTTTAGTTGATGATGACCCTATTTATTGTTTGGGACTGCGAGGTGTATTAGAACCTTTTCCTGACATAGAGGTAGTTGCAGAGGCAAACAACAGTGCGGGGATTGGAGATATTCTCCAAAAGGGTAAACTTGATGTCGATTTAGTAGTTCTAGACTTAGACTTGGGTCGTTCGGCTGGGAGGGAAACCACAGCCCTAGAACTTTGTCAGCAACTCAAAAGTCTCTACCCCCATTTGTCTATTTTGCTACTAGTTTCCTGGTTAGATCCGGTTCGGTTGGCGGCAGCACGGCAAATCGGCGTTGAGGGCTATTGCCGAAAAGGTACTGCGGTTTCCCAATTGGTGGATGCAATTCGTCAGGTAGGTGCTGGTGAATTTGATTGGGATCTGGAGTCGGTCGTCCAAAGTTCAGAGTTCCAACTCCAGCGTTCGCAGTCGGAAACTCAAGCAGGTTTACTGCCAACTTGGTTAAATAATATACGTTTATCTGGTCTACGGCAAATTGAGGCGGCTTTGGTTGAGGTCGATCGCGAATTGCAAAATTCCCACCTATCGGTACTCGATCGCGCGATCGTCGCGGGACGGCAGAGAGAACTAAAAGCGGCTCGTGCCTTGATAAAAAGGTTGCTGGGGGAAAGTGCGATCGCATCATTGAGCGTAAGTACCAACGAGCAAATTCCTCCTCCATCCCTTAACTTACCATCCAGGGGGCAAACTGCTAGGGAACAAGCTTACTCTCAACTTCGCTCTACCCCAGCCCCAGTCAGAGGGCAAAGCGAACTGGCAGAAGCTGATTGGCGATCGCAATTATTTAACAATACTTTTGCTCATCTCCAATACAGCTTGCAAAATTTAACTAACGTTACTTTAGAAATCGATATTTTTCGCGAAGAAAAGAAACGAGAACTGCTTTCTTTAGTTTTGCGTAAATTAGAAGGTGTGTTTGATGATTTACGCTTTTCGGAAGTTCAGACGGAGCAATTAGCCGAAAAACGCTCTGTCATCCTACTGGATTTATGGCAAGCTGCCACTACTGATTTTTTTGGTAAATATTACACTTTGAAAATTGGCGATCGGCAATTGGAAATCGTCAACATCTTATTGCAAGATGCGCCGTTCGTCCAGGCAGAAATTCTCGAAAAAATACCTCTAGTAGTTGATTTATTCGCTCATCTATTGTTTGAAGTTCCTCTAACAATTGATAATGCTCTTTATGAAGCGGGTAGTCCAGAAGCGATCGCGCGAGCGGAGCTACTATTACAAAATTTAATCCTTCAAGTTAGTAACGGAATCGTACAACCGCTATTAAATCATTTTGCTGATGTGGAAATAATTAAACAAAATTTTTACGATCGGCAGTTGATTTCTACTAGAGAAATTGAACGATTTAGAAATAATTTATCTTGGAAATATCGGCTAGAAAGATATGTGGAAGAACCAACATCTATGTTTGAAAGTCGATATGTATTATTTATTTTAAATGGTTCTGGAATCAGAAAAGTTTCTATTTATGCGTCTCGTTCTTCAGAACTAGAAAAACTTTCTGGTATCCGTTTGGCAGTTACTTTAGCGTTGGAAGCGAGAGATGCCATATCACCTCGTCTGCGTGCATTAGTAGCTTTTGTTGGTAGCGGTGTTGTGTATGTTTTAACTCAGGTAATCGGTCGAGGAATCGGTTTAATCGGACGGGGTGTTTTAGAAGGAATTGGTAATTCTTTGCAGGAAAGTAGAGTAGGGAGAAATGGAGGACGGAAGTAAAAATTCAAAATTCAAAATTCAAAATTCAAAAAATTGGCACTCTCCTATTTATGGTGTTACAAGTTATCGGGATCTTCTCCTAATTCTCTTAATCTAGCGGCTAAACGTTCAGCACGTTGACGTTCTGCTTCAGCTTGCTGTTGAGCAGTTTCGGCTTGCTGTTGAGCAGCTTCGGCTTGCTGTTGAGCAGCTTCGGCTTGCTGTTGAGCGGCTTCGGCTTGCTGTTGAGCAGCTTCGGCTTGTTGTTGAGCGGCTTCTTCTGGTAATAAAATTAAATTTCCAGGATTATCGTAAAATCGCAACCAAATCGCCGTTTCTCTTTGTATTGTTCCTTCCCACGTTCCCAACCAAAAGCCTAAACTCTCACACCACAACCAACCTTGCTCATTTGGTAATAATTGTTCGTAACGCAGGTTAGCATTTAACTGCCAACCTTGTAGAGAATTAGGTTTAAAAGGATCGTAAACAAAATAATCTCTAGTTCTAAACGTCCTTTCGTAAATATCCTTTTTTCGTCCAGTGTCTTCTTTAGCCGTAGAAGACGACATGAGTTCTACAATGACATCTGGGTAGCGTCCTTCTTCTTCCCAGATTACCCAGCCTTGTCGTTCTTTAGTGCCATCCACGTCTAGCACCACGAAAAAATCTGGCCCTCGAAAGTCTTTATTACGTGCTTGGGTGCTGCTGAAATAAATGAACATATTGCCGCCAGTATAGAAGTCGTTGCGATCGCGCCAAGCGTGGTGCAACGATCCAATCAATACGTTCATGGCAATACGGTGGCGGTTACTCTCCAATGGTTCACCATCATCAAATATTAAATCAGTCGGCGGCATAGGAGGTTCCCAAGGATCGATATCTGGATCTGGGGTTTGCAGAATGGGTTCTGTTGTCGCCTCAACTGACATGATTTTACTCTCCCTAATTTTGGCGCTTTCGTCAATATATTTAGATTAGCTTTAAATCAGGGGGTTGGGGAAAATTCATGACTAATCTAGATTCATTCCATATTAACGAACGCAATTACAAATTTAAGCTTACTTAATATAATGTCTGCGTTTTCAACTATCAAGTTTAAAATGCGATCGCACCTAGCAGAAAATTGATGATAATATCGTGTCCGGTAGCATCGATTGTGTATAGTGGGGGAGGGTTTAGCGCACAATCCTTGTCACAAACAAACAATTTTTTGTCAGAACCCGCCCTTCCGAACAATATATGCAACCGGACATCATATAAGTGCTAAAATCAGGCATATTATTATTTTAGTGTCGTCGCTTGCCAAAGTAAATAAAAATGACGATTTCAGACTATCAAAAGTGGATAAAAGAAACGGTCAACCAATTACGAGAACGTAATTTTCATGAGGTTGATTGGGATAATTTGATAGAAGAATTAGAGAGTATGGAAAAAAGTGATAAACGGGCTATATTAAGTCTTTTAACCCGTTTATTAGAACATCTGCTTAAATTATCCTATTGGGAAGTTGAAAAAGAGCGTTCCGGGAATCATTGGGCTGCTGAAATTGTCAATTTTCGCGCTCAGATTCAACATCGTTTAGAAGATAGTCCTAGTTTAAAATCTGAAATGGAAACAATGTATGCCAAAGCATATCCTATAGCGGTTAAGTCTGTTTCTCAGTTATTCTTACTTCCGAAAAATGCTCATATTTCTCTAGAACAAGCGTTGGATGAGGATTGGTTTTTTGTAGATGAATTTGGAGAATCTTGAGTGAATGACTCCTGACTTCTTCTTCAAAAATTTGATTCTGCCAATTTCGACGCGAGAACACCGCAACAGCCATCACATACTAAGCAATTTCCACCCAAAGGTGATGAGGGTAAATGTCCGTCAGGCGCAGTGAGTGAAAAATTTAGTTCTTCCCAAATCAACCATTCGTTATTCACATACCATCCCAACCGCTCGCCGAATTTGCACTTGATGGGGTAGCCTTCTGGAAAATTTTCATCTAATTTTTGCCAGATGCGTTTTTGGACGGAAAAGCCAAATTTACCTTGGCTGTATTTCAACCAAAGTCGATCGATAGTTTGCAGATCTAAATAGGGAAAATTTTCTATATCCTCAATATCTAAATAACCTTTATTTTCTCGATCGACAGCTTTCAGCATTACCGATTTTGTTTCTCGATCGGCTTCTTTCCAATTTCCTATAGATAAGAGGTCACGCAGTCGGCTGTAATCAACTCCTTTTTCTGAAATTAGTTGAATTTCCAATGACATATAATGTTGCCAAGAATTAGGAAAGTTTAATTCAGCATCTTTTAGTTGCCTTGTATTGCTTGGTGTGTTATCGCTCATGTTAACTTTCCTAGATTACCCTTATTTTTAGATTAATAACCTGATATAATTTTAAAAATGTTTGATTCATAGTAGGGGTAACGCTTATGTGTTTTCCCCATTTTGTAACTTTCTTGTGGTGTTGGGTTTCGTTTCGCTCAACCCAACGTACAATTTACTTTTCAAGTTAGGGAATATTTTTAATTTTAAGATAGCACTGGTTTGGCGTGAAAGAAATTTAATAAATATAAAAATTTCAGATAACAAAAAAGGGGAAGGTTTCCGCATCCCCTGGTTTTGCTATTTTGCGATCGCGTTATGACGAAATCTCTCAGCTAACGACTTCCAGCCGCCACGGGTTCGCTAACTCCCAACCGCTTAAACATGGCTTCTCGCGCCTGCATTGCTAAACTATCATCCAAAGGTTCCAGAGATACAGAGGTTTGATATTTCTCTGTCAAAGCAGTTTTGATTAACCAATCTGCCAAAAAGGGATTTTTGGGTAAAACTGGGCCATGAGAATAGGTAGCAATGGCATTTCGATAAAATGCACCTTCCATTCCATCTTCACCATTATTTCCGTACCCGCTTAACACTTTTCCCAATGCTTCTACTTTGCCTAAATAAGTTCTACCGCCATGATTTTCAAATCCGATGATAATTGGCGGTTTCCCTAACATGGCGGTTAATTCTTCTGCTAACCGAGATGCGGTGATTTCAAATACAACATTTCCGATACAACGCCGCGCGTCAACACCGGGATGTTTGCTGACAAAATCAAGCAAACCCAACCCTTCGATTTTTTGTCCTAATGCAGGTTCGTAATAATGACCTAGCAATTGGGGTGCGCCGCAGGTAAAAACTCCCGGCGTCCCGGCTTCGATTTTCTCGCGGATTGCATCGGCTTTTGCGCCTCGCAAATCTCGCATGACGATTTCTTGCTGTCTATCTTGTGCGCCGCCACCGACAAATATATCGGCTTTGTGGATATCGGCGACGGTTGCCTGCAAGTCTAGGGGTAATATTTCTACAGCGTATCCTCGCCATTGCGCTCTTTGTTGCAGGCAGATGGCGTTTCCGCGATCGCCATAGGTACTCATCAAGGTAGGATACAACCAGCCGATCGTTAATTGTCCTTTGTTATTTGTCATTTGTCATTGGTCATTTGTCATTGGTTATTTGTCATCGGCATTTTCTCCCCATCTCTTCAAGATCAGGGACAAGTTGTTAAAGGATTGGGACATTGCTCGGTTTTTGCTAACCATCCTTGTAATTGGTTATGGCTAACATAAGCCCATTCTCCACTACAACTTATTAGTTTTACACCTGTTTCCGGTGGAATAGTACCCAATACCGAACTGTTGTTATTAGGACTAGAATGAAGCGAAACGCCTTTCGTACCGTAACCCCGCGTACTAGTACCTAATAATGGAGTATAAAGCCAACCTTTTCCTTTAAATATGTTGCCGCTATCTCCGACAGCGTTGGAAATTTGTACCCAATAATTCTGGGAAGCAACTACATCAACAACGATCGCAACGTTATTAGCGGGTAATTTTTTGACAACTGAGGCATTGGGATTAGGTGCGCTTCTCACATTTAAACCTTTGGGGTCTTTGTTGATTACATAAGCAGAAATTTGGCAATTTCGGAGAGAGGAACTGAGTTGTTTTTCGGCGTTCGATTCTGTTTGATTGTTGTTAGCAACTGGTGTAGGTTGTTGAACTATTGAGTCTGTTGATACTAGGTGGGGATTTTGGCAACCAACAATACTTCCCA
>CAZJJR010000017.1:0-9872 GCA_964546365.1 uncultured bacterium
TTTAACGAAGGGTCTTACTTTTGATGCCTTGCGTAATACTCAGGGCATCAAAAGTAAGACCCTTCGTTAAAATTAGCAAGTCGCTGTTAATTTCAAAATCGAGAATAGTGTCCTTGCCAGTTCCAGAGGCTAAAACGAACCGATCTTTTCCTTCTCCACCTGTCAAAAGATCGTTACCCAAATCGCCACTTAACCAATCATCTCCATTTCCACCAATTAGGCTATCGTCGCCTTTCCCGCCCCAGACACTATCATTGCCGAGATCGCCGTAAAGGATATCGTTGCCTTGATTGCCATATAGCAAGTCGTCACCCTTACCGCCCCAGACACTATCATTACCCAGATTGCCGTAAAGGACATCGTTGCCTTGGTTGCCATATAGCAAATCGTCACCCTTACCGCCCCAGACACTATCATTGCCGAGATCGCCGTAAAGGGTATCGTTGTCTTGGTTACCATACAGCCAGTCGTCATCCTTACCGCCTCGGATTAGGTCGTCGCCTAAGTCGCCGAAACAGGTATCTTTACCTTGATTACCAAAAACTCGATCGTTCCCTTGACCACCACGCACTAGGTCGTCGCCGTCACCACCGGGCAGCATATCGTTGCCTTTGTTACCGTTAATTTGGTCGTTTTCACCTAAACCGTATATTTCGTCGTCATCGTCGTCACCGATTAAGTTGTTACCACCGCTATCGCCGTAAATCAGATCTTTACCGGGGGTAGCAAGGCGAAGACCAGAAGAAATATCGATCGTCTGCGCGATATTCTTCTCCTGTAAGCGAATTATTTCAGCTTTGCCATTAGCGCCGATGCCGAATATAATCGGTTCGCCCTTCGATAAGCCGGGAATATCGGCAAAAGTACCGGATATTTCCGTCAGTTTGACGCTGGGGGTAAATGCTGTATCCAGAAGAACCGTTGCGGCATTTCCCGAAGAATGGTCTGAACTGTCCCCGGTGCTGTGATGCCCTCCCGATCCTACGTAGGTATGCACCTTAATGGCTTGTTCGCCAGCAGGCAAATCTCCAACTGCCAATGTCGTAATGTTGGCGTGATAGCTTTGAACGGAAGCACCATTCGGCCCATCCGGTCTTTGCAGTACGTAACCGGATGTCACCTCTACCTCGCCAGTATAGGATGAGCCATAAGGCTGAAGTGCTTCCGACAGCATGGCTGACTCGTGGGCTGTGTGGCTACCATCCAAATTACCCTTCAAGTCGATCGATCGACCGCTATAAAGTTCGACTAATCCTCGTCCCCCAGCACCTTGGCTGACAATCACATCGTCAAAGTTATCCCCATCTACATCGCCAGAAGCAACGTTGATTCCGTTACTAAATTGCGTCTCGTGATGGAATACCTCAAGACGAGTCAAGATACTGAAATCTTTGCCACTGTAAACTTCTACCAACGGATTGTTGCCGCCTGCACCCACGATGATATCGGCAAAACTATCCCCGTTGATGTCACCTGTGGCAACCGATGCTTTGGCATTCGGTGAAATATTCATACCGTTAAATGGCATGATTTCTGCTAGTACTAGTTCCTTTTGTTCGCCGTTAAGTTGCAGAGAGCCTTTTTCTTGCTGTTCCATTAAAGTCTTGCCATCGAAGACTTTAAGGAGAAACTTATCTTTATTGGGATTACCTAGTGCAGTTTGTACCGTGATGACATCGGTGACGTTATCGGTAACGTTGTAGTTATCATTTTCCTTGTGCTTGTAATTAACATCACCGATGGCGAGGTCAACTGTTCCTTTGAAGGTATCTCCATAGGGTTTTAAGCTAATACTTTTGAGGGGATCGTTCGCCCTGTGCAACATCACCTGTCCATCAGCTTTTGGAGAACCCAAACCCAACCAGGTATCTTTGGTATTGAGGATAACCCGCACGGCAGCCATCATCCCCGCATCTTCGTGGAACAGGATGTGACAGTGGTTGACGTAAGTACCGGGAAAATCCTCAAACTCCATCAGGATTTTTACTTCTGCCGTTTCGCCACCGACTGTCGGAGTACCGTAGGGATTGTCTGGGGTGGGTGGATTAGCGGGATCGTAAGTTGGCGGTAGGGCAATAGTATCGCTCAAAACCCCCGCCAAATACGCTTGCTTCATGTCTTCAGTGGGAATGCCGTTGATTTCCAGAACTGTGAAATCATTTTGGTGAATGTGGAAAGGATGCCATTCTACCAACGGAATGTTAATCGGATCGGGAAGATTGGGATCGAGTTGACCGGATTTATTTTCGATCGTCCAAATCTCGGTCGATCCCAACATTGGCATTGCCAGCGGTACTTGACTCTCTGCAAATGAGGTGCCGAAGAAGAATCCGTTGATGGTATAAGTTCCCTCAAAGGTACTTACATCTGTATCTTCGGGGACGCGACCTCTGGCGATCGCACCACCGGGGTTAGCATACCAAGTATATGTCCGTCCGCGATCGAAATCCCCGTTCTGGGCATCTGTAATTAACTCATCAATTTGCTTTGCTTGCTCGGTTAAAGTATCGTAAGGTTCCGGGAAAGGAGGGGGTATAGTTACGGAATCGCCAGTCACTTCAATGGTGGCTAAAACTTGCGAACCCCAAATCAAGTGACCGTCATTAAATCCCCGGTCTTTAGTGAGGACTGGGGCATTTTCCCCCATAATTTCTTGGGTGCCATTGGAGAGCAAGTAATACTTTCCTGGCTCGCTAAAATAATGTTGAACGGAAACTCTTGCCCCCGGAGCCAAAACTGGAAATTCGGTGATTTCTCTTCTGTTATCTGCTACTATCCCAGAAGCATCCCCATCAACTGCTACCAGCGTTACTTCTTCAGGAGTCAAACTTTGTCCGTTATCTTTGACTAATTGAAGAATGTGGAAAGCATTACTGTTCATATTGGTGAAGTTGAACAAATGCCACTCACCAGTTTTGATGTCCAGAGTAGGGTTATATTGACCGTTAACCGTGTGAATTACGTTCTCTACTGGTTCTGCTAAACCGCCTCCACCATATTCAAATGATTGGGGTGGATTTCCCGTCGGCTTTGTGGGATCGTAAAACACGGGTTTGGCATTGTAACCCATGAATACGGAATCCGATAATTCATAAACTGGTTCGCCGTTTTCAGTTCCTAAAACTTTTAGTGGCGTCCCTGCTGGAATTACTTTAGTAGGGTCTTGATTTAAGGGGTCGGTAGCACTTCCCGGTCGGTCGATTTGCTGAACTCCAAAAGTATTGATTGCCATGAAATGCAACGGTCTTTCTTTTGGATTCCATTTATCTAGATCGGGTAGATCGTAATTAGGTAAAATCGTTAAATGTCCGCCTAATCCAGAAGCAACTTGTTCGTTTGTTAATCCGTGTAGGTGCGGGTGATACCAATCAAGCCCGATAAAATGATTTTCGGGAATTTTGATACTAATCGGCCAAGTTTCTCCAGGATCGATCGCGTGTACTACGTTATCCCCATACCCCACTGGCGATACGTGCAATCCGTGGGTGTGTAAATTAGTTACTTGTTTGGGATTTTGTAAATCATTTTGCAGTGTAATATTCAGCGTATCTCCAGGTTCGGTAATCAGCATCGGCCCTGGAATCTTGCCATTATACGCTCTCAAGAATTCATAGGGAGTGTCTGCATTTCCTTTCCAAGGAATTTTGCCATCTCCCGATTTCAAAATTCCAAAACCATCGATGGTGGTTTGCTGCAAATCCTGCATCGTCAAGGTAATGTTTAATTCCTTTTCTGGCCCCCAACTAGAAAAGTAATCTCCCTCGCTACCATCTTGCCAGTCTTTAAAAGGGTCTATAAAAGGAATCTTTCGATCCGGATGGGGTAATACCTTTAAATAACCATTGGGATCGAATCCCTGACTCCAATTGGCGAAATTTGTCGAACCAATAACATAGGCGTTTCTTAGATTAGAAGTCATGATGAAACTTGTCCCCTTGTAAATATTAAAGATAAACTTTGTTGGACTTTTGTTGCGTTTTATAAAATTTCCGCAAATTTAGGTTAATATTTCCTAGTATTTTGGAGAAAATTTTACAAAACACTAAGATAGACAAACATTAGCCTTTGTCATGGCATAATTAACTGGAGTTGTGAAATAGTAATTTACTTTAGTATGTTCTATCTCTTAACTACATCTATATGACCAATTTCAACAAAAAGGCTTTTACTTAGTGCTATTAGATCTTGGCATAACGATCGCATTTGGTAAAGAGGATAATTAATTATTGAGTAATTTAAGTTTAGTTAAGTAAATTCCCATTTTAAATAATATTAATGCCCTCTTTAAGCAAGAGGATCGTGTATGTAAACAACAAATTTTACATATCCACTCGCTAATGCTTTATTAGCTTTGTTACCGGATTATTTTTCCTCTACTCACATCTTGCACCATTCTCAACAAGACTTAAGGAACCGAGTTTCTTGACGAAAAATATAGGTTTTCTAATTTAGCTATTTGCAAGAAACCGGGTTTTTATTGCTGGTGCAAGACCTGAGTCTACGTTGGTTGGCATCCCGTTACTATTTACCTAGTAGAATTTAGCAAATAAATTCTAATTTAGGCAACTAGTATAAACTTTTTTAGCAAAATTTAAGATTGTATTAATTGTCTAGGGTCTGAATTTAGTATAAAGTTATATTTGGCAAAACTTACTTAAATTAATCTATCACAGTTCTCTAACTATCAAATTAAATTACATAGGTGATTGGGCTATACCATTCACGTTAAGGTTGGTACAAATAATTTGTAGAGGCCAATCTTAGCCGAGATATTAGGCTACCGATGGTTTAACTTTTAACAAAACCCATCCCTACCAGTTGAAGAAGAATTCTCCAAGTCAGAATTCTCCGAATCAGAAACAATTAGTGGGGGATAAGAGACCAGCCACTAATTGTAGACCGCTAAATTAAAAATTTAGCGGGGGTCTTAAACCCACTTTTCGGAGTCCACCAGTCGGACTCCTATTCATTCTGAATTCTGACTCCTGACTCCTGAATTCTATTTTGATAAAAAGTATGTTTGATGATTCAGCAGTCATGAGTCAGAATCGTTTTAACTACTTAATCATAACTGCTTAATCCAGAATTATTTCTTTAATTTTTGCTAAATTTACTGACAATCTTTCGGGGAATTGGGTGGAGATTCTGGCTGAGGTTGCCTGGTATTTTTAGTAGTAAAAGCCGCATATAAAAAGAGAATTGCCAGCAAGATATAGCCGACAGCCCAAGCACTTCCAGCACCCCAACCCAGCTTAATCACCGTATCGGCAGACGTCCAATTATAGCTGTGCATCAAACCTACCCAGGAGAGGACAGCCGCACCTAAAGACCAGTATGCTGCCTGAAGAAACTGTCGCTCTATGATAAACACGGTGATGGCTGAGAGAATGGTAGCTGAAAAAATAAAACCTTGTTCTAAGGCAAAAGCACCATCAATATAAGTGTCGCTTAGTTGAAACAGAGGCACTAAATCGACAGTTAAAGGTTTATCTGGCGTCCCCAAACCAGCCGCACGCAAGGAGTTTTTGGCGATCAGCGCTGCCCAAGCCGCGATCGCGGGTAACAAACCAACTACTACTGCTGGGGCGTGATGGCGTGGGGTTACTTCAAAACCTTGAGCGACTATTACAATACCGATCCATAAAACAATTGCCATTCCCGCTTCGATCGGTACGAAATAAGCAAGTAAGGCAACCGTACCGCTCAAGCATAACAAACCCATCGCGATCGCATTGAGAACCGAGTATCCCACCCTTGCGCCCAAAGCCTTCCAACCGGGATGACCGATATAAATAGTGGTAGGGAAACAGGAACCGCAAATAGCCGCCACCAGAGTACCGATGCCATTAGCTGCCAGACAAGGAGCGGCGGGGTATGCGTCTCCGGCTGCTTCTGCACTTTCCAGATTTTGAATACTACCAATCAGGTTAAATACTCCCATCGGAAGGATAATGCTGAGATATTCCAGCAAGACTTCCCTAGCAGCCCATAAGTCCCCCAACCAAAAACCCGGGAAGTAAACCCCAATCGGTTGTAAAGCTGCCGCAAATCGAACATTATCCCAACTCATCAATCCGGTTGCCCAAGCTAGGGCAATTCCCAGCAACACCGCCAGCAAACCGCCGGGAATGCCAAAGCGCACGCCACCGAAATAAGTGAGAAGAATTACCCCTAAAGGCACTAAACCGACCACTGGATTGGCAAAAGTGCGAAATAAAAAGCCGATCGCAATAAAAGTAATGGCAATTCCGCCTAGAGTGGAAAGCAAGGCGGCGCGGGGTGCCATGCGGCGCAACATATTGCCAATCCAAGCACCGCCAAATTCAATGATGCCACTGCCCAAACAAGCTACCAAACCTGCTTGCCAAGCTAGTTCGGCGGCTTGTTCGGTAGAAGCACCGTTAGCCAGTGCCGCCAATTTAACTGGCAACATGACCAAAAAAATGTAAGCAAACAAACTAACTGTGTTGATACCATAAGGCAAAGCAGTGATATCATCGCGTTGTTCCCTTTTCGCTTGCTGGTAAGCCAGCCAACTGTAATATATGTTGCCTACGATTAAACTGAGTGCGACTCCTGGTAGGATACGTCCGTAAATCAGAGTGGGGGAGAAGCCGAGAACCCCGCTACAGAGATTGACGATCAGGAGAATTTGAATAAAATTGTCCAGTGCTAGTCCAAAGAATCCATCGATGTCTCGGCGAACTAGCCAGCGTGGAGAGGTTGCGATCGTTTGCATATATGCTTGAGTTTGATTTGATTTTCCTGGAAAAAACGGGCAGAAAACGGGGAAAGGGAATAGCGGAAGGGAAAACTATTTACTTAAATCCTGTCATATTTGCTATTTGGGCAGGGGAAGTAGGTCTAAGGGTGTATGAATTAAGCAGAAAGATTTATGACAGCTTTCAAGTGAATTGGTATAAACTTTTTTGGAACGACTCAACAAGCAGGCTTAAATTTTACCTGGTTGACTGAGACGCTTTGAGCAGAAAGGATATTATAAATTGACGTGAGGTAGTAAAAAATAAAGACAATGCTACATTTAGCCCAGGTGCAAAAGCAAGGATCGTCAGGCGAGCCTAAGCTGCGATTAATCGCTCGCCAAGAATCTGCATATACTTGGGCATTAATGGATGAAACTGAGGCGATCGCGATCGCAGAAGCAGATTTGGGGGGAGAAGGTTGCTTGGTTTTAGTAGAACTTTCCCCAAGTCGAGAGATTCTCAGCATCCAAGCTGCTACCGATTGGGTAATCGATTTGGTCAAAAATTATCTCGCAGTGGGTATTACTCCGGCTTTTTTGGAGAAGGAAAGGGAAAGAATCGAACAAGGACTGCAATCTGTGACCGTAGAAAGGCAAGATTTAGCCCGCCGTACTATTGAGTTGGAAGCACGACGGGACGAGATTCAGGAGTTGGAAGTCAAGCTACAAAAACAAATTCAAGCTTTGGAAGCAGAAAATGAAGAGTTAAAGCAGGAAATTGAAGCATTGAAGGGGAAAGGATGAAGTCAGGAGTCAGGAGTCAGGAGTCAGGAGTCAAGAGTCAGAATTCAGAATTCAGAATTCAGAATTCAGAAATTAGAGTTAACAAATTTCTCCTTTTCCTTTCCCCTGCTTTTTCAGCAAGCCCTACCTAGAGCCTTTTTTCGAGACTGGTAAGGCTAATGGGGGTGATGATTCGGAAGAAGAGTAGGTTTTGCTGCCATTTTTGCCATCTGAAGATTCTTCTGAAATCAAAATCTCCCGAATTAACCGGGCTACTGCACGTTGCGCTAAACCGCCAGCGATTTGCTGACCCATTTGTTGAGTTTCTGGCTTAAATAACAAGTTGGGAATCAAGGGAACTAGTTGCATCGCGTCAAAACCAGGTGTTTCTTGCAAAATTTCCCAAATGCGCTTGATATGTTCTACGCTTTGGGGTGTTTCGCGAGTAACTGGATGATTTCCATTGGTGCCTAATCCCACTCGTTCCCAGAAAGTATTGGTGAAGTTGTGGAAAGCATTGCGAGTCAAACTGTCTAAACTATTGACAATTTCATTAGCTAAGTTTTGCCGAATAAAATCGCCCCGTTCTGAAAATAGAAAGTCTACAGTTTGATTCAATACTATATTTAAATCAAAATCAGGAGAATTTTTGGCATTTCTTAATAAATTTTCCAGCCGATTCCAGCGAAACTTTCCTTCTTTAAACAGCAAGTCTCGCAACGAAGCTTGTAATTCCGGTGCTTGGTCTGTCAGCAAGCGTTTGGAAACGTAGGGATAAGCTTTGCTGAGTACTTTAAAGTTGGGATCGATTTGGATGGCGATGCCTTCTAAAGTAACTAGAGAGCGAATGATCAGAGCGTAGTAAGCTGGTACTTGGAACGGATATTCGTACATCAAAGCCGATAATTGATCGGTGATGCTCTTAAAGTTTAGTTCGGCTACGCTGGCTCCCAAGGCGTTATTAAATACCTCAGCAAATGCAGGTACGATCGGGGTTAAGTCGGTTTCGGGGGTTAAAAATTCCAGCTTTACGTAATCTTTGGCTAATCCTTCAAAATCCCGGTTAACTAAATGCACGACGGCTTCGATTAAGCCATATCGCTGATATGGTTTAACTTCGCTCATCATGCCAAAATCCAGATAAACTAATTTGCCATTTGGTGTGGCTAATAAATTACCCGGGTGGGGGTCGGCGTGGAAAAAGCCGTGCTCTAGTAATTGGCGCAAGGAACATTGCACGCCTATTTCAATTAAATGACGAGCATCGATTCCTTGTTTTTGGATAGCTTCTAAGTTGGTTAATTTAGTACCCGTTACCCATTCCATCGTTAAAACGCGACGTTGGGTATATTCCCAGTAAATTTTGGGAATGTAGATATCGGGAATATGACCGTAAAGTTTCTCGAATCGTTCGGCGTTGTGTCCTTCCTGGATGTAGTCCATTTCTTCAAAAATGCGATCGCCAAATTCATCGAGAATCGCTACTAAGTCGCTACGCAACCATTTAAAGGTTTTTTTGGCCCAGGCTGCTAACTGGCGTCCGATATATAAATCTAATGCTATTTTCTGCATCAGGTCGGGTCGTTGTACTTTGACGGCGACCACTTCACCTGTTTTTAATTTGCCTTTGTAAACTTGTCCCAAGGAAGCTGCGGCTAGAGGTTCGGGGGACAATTCTGCATAAATTTCCGCCGGAGTCGCACCGAGTTCTTCTTCTATAAATTGATACGCTATTTCGTTGGGGAAAGGAGGTAACTGGTCTTGGAGATGGGTTAGTTCTTCTAAGAATAAGGGAGGAACTAAGTCTGGTCGCGTGGAAAGGGCTTGTCCGATTTTGATATAAGCAGGGCCGAGTTTAGTTAAAATTTGACGTAGCTGAATGGCTCTTTTCGGTTCGTTCTCAGGAATGCGTCCCCGTCGCTTATCCCACCACAACCTAGCGGCAAAAGTGAAAAATGGCCATACGATGCCTAGTAATCTAGTCCATACTTGGAGCGGACGCTGACTGTAATGTTCGGCGATCGCTACCGGATCGTAACGGATCGGTCTTTCCGCTTCAACCACAGTGGCAAGTTTTTCTGGGGGATCGGACATCGACGCCGATTCTACTGTTACCATCGGTGAGACAACACCAGTGTTATTCGTAGTTGCTGTTGGATATCCTGGCTTTGTCAGCCCTGTCTCTTGGTAAAAATTAGATGCGACTGGCGATACCTTCTTGAGATTCATGGATTTTGCACCGAGTTGGGGTGGCTATGTTAAACATTGTAACAATGACTCAGGCGAACACCGTACCATCCCTTAGTTCGGTTATATGTGAAATGAGAATTCAGGAGTCAGGAGTCAGAATTCAGAAGTCAGAATTCAGGAGTCAGAATTCAGGAGT
>CAZJJR010000017.1:9919-17807 GCA_964546365.1 uncultured bacterium
CTTTCCCCTTTCCCCTTTCCCCTTTTCCCCCTTTCCCCTTTCCCCTTTTCCCCTTTCCCCTTTTCCCTTTTCCCCTAACTATGCTAATATCGCTGCGAATTGACAATTTTGCTTTAGTCGATCGTCTGGAATTGACGTTTGGCTCTGGTTTGAACGTGTTGACTGGAGAAACTGGAGCGGGAAAGTCGATTATTTTGGATGCGATCGATGCTGCTTTGGGAGGTAAAGTTACCAGTAGGTCGATTCGGACTGGCGCACAGCGAGCGGTGGTGGAAGCAACGTTTCAGTTAACGCCGAGTTTGGCTGATTGGCTTTGCGAACAGGAAATCGATCCCCTGGATGAGTCTTCTTTGGTGTGCAGTCGGGAAATGTCTACTAATCAGGGGATTTTGCGAAGCAGTCGATCGCGAATTAATGGAGTATTAGTAAATAGACAACAAATCGAGCAGTTGCGATCGCATTTGGTGGAAATTACCGCACAAGGACAAAGTGTTTTAATCGGACAACCATCTCATCAACGAGATTGTTTGGATAATTTCGGTGGTTCATCTTTGCTAACGGCGCGACAAGTGGTGTTTGATGCTTTTTCACTGTGTCAACAAGCATTTGCTGAATTAGAGAATCGCCGTCAGTCGGAACGTCAGCGTTTGCAACAGTTAGATTTATTAGAATTTCAAGTTAAAGAACTCAAATCTGCTAAATTAGAAGACCCTAATGAATTAGAAGAAATCGAACAAGAACGTCAGCGTTTGAGTCACGTCGTCGAATTGCAACAACAAAGTTATCGAGTTTACCAAGCACTTTATCAAAACGAAAACGATAATCATGCGGCGGCTGACATTTTAGGTCAAGCGGAATCGAATTTAATTGATATGGTAAATTACGATGCTCAGTTGCAACCGATTTTGGATATGGTGAGTGCAGCTTTAGCACAGGTGGAAGAAGCGGGAAGACAAATTAATGCTTATGGTGAAAGTTTAGAAGCCGATCCCCAGCGTTTGGAAGAGGTGGAACAACGGATTCGGAAATTAAAACAAATTTGTCGGAAGTATGGCCCGACTTTGGCAGAAGCGATCGCGTACAATGAAAGTATCAAGAAGGAATTAGCCGAACTGCAAGATGGCGGTCAATCCTTAGAAACTCTAGAGCAGATTTATCAAGAACGAAAAGCTAAATTGGAGAATGCTTGCGAAGAATTAACCGAATTGCGTCGGACTGCGGCTACGGATTTGGAAGCTCTTTTGCTGCAAGAGTTAAGACCGCTAGCAATGGAAAAGGTACAGTTTAAAGTGGAGATTGTTGCTTGTGCGCCGACATCTGCTGGTGCTGATAAGATTACCTTTTTGTTTAGTCCGAATCCGGGAGAACCGTTGCATCCTTTAACAGAAACAGCTTCAGGTGGTGAAATGAGCCGTTTTTTACTAGCTTTAAAAGCGTGTTTCTCTCAAGGGGATGCGGTGGGAACGCTAGTATTTGATGAAATAGATGTGGGAGTTTCTGGTAGGGTGGCTTTAGCGATCGCGCAAAAACTCCACCAGCTGTCTCAACATCAACAAGTGCTTTGCGTTACTCACCAACCGTTAATTGCAGCGATGGCGGATCGTCATTTCCGAGTTGATAAACAAGTGGTCGATACCGAGCAGACAATACCGACTAATCACAACTCCGATGTTCGCACGGTGGTGCGAGTGAGTAACTTAGATAACCACAAGACTCGCAGCCAAGAACTGGCACAACTGGCTGGTGGGCAGTCGGCTACGGAAGCGATCGCTTTTGCCGAGTCTCTTTTGGCACAAGCTGCTTTGCGTCGTCAAACTCGATCGTCTAACCAAATTACCGATCCCACCTTGACATCTGAAAAAGCGATCGAACCTTAAACAATACTTAATGAATTGGCAAATAAAGCTGGGTATGGTTGAATCTATGACAGAATATCAAATTCATTTGCTGCTTTAAAAAAGTATCATTCACGACTAAAATCAGCCAGTAGTCCTCGATCCGCATTTGTTCGGATTTGATCGGTTTTAGGGAGCAGTAAACTAATTTGTAAATTATACTGATTGGATTTTCACATATCAATCTCTAACTCACTTACTTTATAAACAACTATGATCGGATCGCGTTCGCATCTGCCATCTATTGCACGAAATGCTACTGTAATTGATGTTGTCCCATACATTAAAACACCGACAGTGCATCAAATGGCTCAAGCGCTCAATGCTGAGGTGAATGGAATTGAGGGAGCGCTACCGGGAAAAGAGCTAACAGCGTATCAAATATCACCAGCTATTTCTGTGGATCTAAACGGATCTGCCGAGATAAATGAAATCGATGCAGTTATCTCCGAGGAACCGGAAGAATCATTGTGTGAAATAGCACAAGATACTATGCTGGAGCCAGTGGCGATCGATGCGCCAATCTCCTTGGGAGAACAGCCTTTGCATCAAGTTTGCACCAATTTTAACCCAGAAAATAATGTAATAGATATAACTTCTGAGCCAGATAACGGATCTCACGATCGAATAGTTGAGGCTAATGTAATTGATATAACTCCCCAAACTGAAGTTAATGAAACGTATAAAATACCACAACAAGATTTACAAGCAGCAAATACGATCGATGTAATCGGTACCTCAGAAAGTGTAGATGAAGAGCCAGATTTTTGGGGAGAAGATAGTTCGAGAGATCGAAATCAACCCACTGCAAGTAATATTTTTTATCAAGTAGAATCGAGCATCTGGGAAGAAGATGACCCGAAAGATCAAAAACCAAACCGAGAAACTAAGATCGTCGATCGGATAGAACAAGTAGATCGGGTAGAAGATAAGACGATCGATGTCACGCCCATTGAAGAAACCCATAAAACGTATAAAATAGCACGAGAAGATATCCAAGTAGGACAGGCGATCGACATTCAGCCTACAATGGAAAATCAGCCCGTGCAAAGAGCGGTACAAGCGGAAGACGCCAGCCATGCCACAATTGATGTGATGCCAGTTAAGGATAATCCGTTAGCTAATCAAACAGATAATCATCAATCCCAACGGAGTGGCGAGTTAGTTAAGAGTGAAGGTAATTTTTCCACATTTCTAGCACCTCTCAACAAAGATTCCTTCAAAAGAGTCGTTACTGATGTAGAAGACAAACTAAAAGTAGTCAATCAAACTCTCACTATGCTGACTCACAGCGAGGGGTTTGATGCGATATTGCAAGATATGTTGAATGCAATTACTCTGAAAACAGGGGAATTGCTCAATGCCGATCGCACTACTATTTACTTACTAGATGAAGAGAAAAACGAATTGTGGTCAATAGTTGCCAAAGATGAAAAAGGGCAATCTTTAGAAATTCGCTTTCCAGCCACCCAAGGAATTGCAGGGGAAGTTGCAACTTTCCGCAAATCTATCAAAATTCCCTACGATTTCTATAACGATCCCCGCTCTGCTTTTGCCCAAATCCAAGATAAAAAAAATGGCTACCGCACCTATACAATGCTGGTGTTGCCATTATTAAATGACAACGACGAATTAGTAGCAGTTGTTCAATTAATCAATAAATTAAAAACCCCCGCTGAAATAACCAATGCTCAATCATTAGCAGAACGGATTGATTGGAATGGTTTTACAGAAGAAGATGAAAGAGTATTTGATGAATTTGCACCTTCCATTCGCTTAATTCTCGAAAGCTCTAAATCATTCTACGTAGCTACCCAAAGACAAAGAGCGGCAGATGCCTTAATTAAAGCCAACCAAGCCCTCAGCCAGAGCAGTTTAGATTTAGAAGACACCCTGAAGCGGGTGATGGATGAAGCTAAGAAATTGATGAATGCCGATCGCAGTACCCTCTGGCTGATCGACCACGAACGCAACGAATTGTGGACGAAAATACCGATTGGTGGTGAATTAAAAGAAATTCGCATTCCCAGAACCGCCGGATTTGCAGGATTAGTTGCCGAAACAGGGGAACCGTTGATGATTCCCTTTGATTTATACGACGATCCTCGTTCGGAAACTTCCAAGCAAACCGACCAAAGAACAGGTTATCGCACTTGCAGTATGTTGTGTATGCCTGTGTTTAATGCTGATGGTAATTTGATTGGCGTCACCCAATTAATTAACAAGAAAAAACAGGGAGAACATCCTCCTTACGATGCAAATGAATGGCCAAAAGCACCAGAATGTTGGCGATCGAGTTTTAATCGCACCGACTTAGAATTCATGCAGATTTTCAACATCCAAGCTGGTGTTGCTTTGCAAAATGCTAAATTATTTGCTGAAGTGAAACGCCAGCAACAAATGCAGCGAGATATTCTTCGCAGCTTGTCAAATGGCGTAATTTCTACAGATAAAGCAGGTAATGTAATTGCTGCTAATGAAAGTGCCAAGAAATTGCTCGGTTTTTGTGAGGAAGATAAATTAGAAGGCAAACCAGTTTATGAATTAGTCAGAATCAAAGGCAAAGAAGAAATAGATGAAGATAAATTTGCCCAATGGTTCAAAACAGCTTTAAATTCAGCAGAAGAGAAAAAACGCCAGCAATATTACCCGGATCAACTCCTAGAATCTGCTGATAGCCAACAACACACTGTCAATCTTTCTATTAATGCGATCGCAGATGCGATCGACTCGACAAAAGTTGACGGCGTTTTAGTAGTAATGGATGATATCAGCGATGAAAAACGCCTCAAGAGTACCATGTATCGTTACATGACTCAAGAAGTAGCCGAAAAACTCCTCGAAAGCGGCGAAACCAAACTAGGAGGAAATCGCAAACAAGTAACAGTACTGTTCTCCGATATTCGCAGCTACACCACTTTAACTGAAAGTATGCAAGCAGAAGAAGTGGTGCAAATGCTCAACGAATATTTCGAGTCAATGGTAGATGCGGTATTCCGATATAAAGGCACCTTAGATAAATACATCGGTGATGCAATCATGGCAGTATTTGGTGCTTTCGTACCATTAGAAGATCACGCTTGGATGGCAGCACAAACCGCAGTAGAAATGCGCCATCGTTTAGCCGCATTTAATGAAAAACGTCGCCTAGACAGCAAGCAAGAAATCAAAATCGGTATTGGTATAAACTCAGACGAAGTGATTAGCGGCAACATCGGTTCTTCTCAACGGATGGAATTAACTTCTATCGGTGATGGCGTTAACTTAGGTTCTCGTTTAGAAGGCGCGAGTAAACAATACGGTTGCGATATCGTGATCAGCGAAAACACCTTCAGGCTATGCGGAGAACATCGCATTTGGCATCGAGAACTTGACTACATCCGCGTGAAAGGTAAAACTCAACCAGTATCAATTTTCGAGTTAGTAGGTTTGCAAGGTGAAGTAATTCCCGATCAGAAAAAGAAAGTGATCGAGATTTATCATTTAGGACGCAAATATTATCTCGAAAAGAAATTCCGCCAAGCAATGAACGAATTTGCGACAATTCTGGAAGATATGAATATTGCCGATAAAGCAGCTTCTCTATATCTGAAACGCTGTCAATATTGGCTTGATAATCCAGAAGCTGTCGAATCAGAATGGGATGACGGCGTGTGGACTCTGACTGATAAATAAGTCGGTTTGCAGCCCTTGCAAGATATACAGAAACCCGGTTTCTTGAAGAAACCGGGTTTCTAGTTTGTACTTCATCTAATCGTAGGGTGGGTTAGGCACTGATGATAACTGTATAACTTTCAAAGCCCAATTAACAACCCGTGCCGTAACCCACCATAACCAAAAATATCTGCTTTTTACAAAAATAATCTTATCTGCGATAAAATCGAAACTATGATGTCATAGTTTTGATTAAATACTCATACTTTATATCTTTAAAGAGAAGAAACAATGATCCAGCCAGAGATTTTAGAAAAATTAGAAAAACTTCCTGAGTCTCTTCAAACAGAAGTGCTTCATTATATTGAATTTTTGAGCGAGAAACACGCAAAAGCTGAATCATTTCAAGAACAGGTTGAAAAACTTCATGGTTACGGTAGTTGGGCAGGTCAGATCGTGATGTCTGATGATTTTGATGAACCGTTGGAAGATCTAAAGGAATATATGTAAGATGAAAGCCCTATTAGATACTCACGCTTTTCTTTGGTATTTGCTTGGCGATCCTAATTTAGGTGCTAAAGCGAAAAAAGCGATCGATAGTAAAACAGGTTTGTATTTTAGTATTGCCAGTCTTTGGGAAATTTCCATTAAAATAAATGTCGGTAAGCTTCAACTTAATCGACCTTTTCAAAACTTGAGAAATGAATTGCAATATATTAATGCTCAACTATTACCGATTACGTTTGAAGATACGGAAACTTATCTAAGCCTACCCTTGCATCATCGCGATCCGTTCGATCGCATTCTGGTAGCACAAGCAATAAATCATTCCCTTGTTTTGATTAGTTGCGATCCAGCTTTTGATGCTTATCCAATTGAGCGATTGTGGTCATAACAAAAACAAAATGAGCTTTTAGATGTTATAATTAGCATTTCATAAATCTGGATCGTATCCCTTTTGAGGAAACACGGTTTTTCATGAACATTAGACAAATCGAAACAATTGTAGATACAGCTACCAAAATAAAAACTCTCGAAAATTCATCTATTAGCGTGGAAAATCTTGTGGAAGAAGCAGAACCACTAGGCTGTTTGAATACTTTGTCAAATCTAATGAAAGTAGCCGCCGATCTGAAAAAAACAGCAATCAAACTATACAAGCTCTGGAGAAAGCTGGGTGGCTTGTCAGACAGGTTATACGTAGACACTGGTGCAATGCATCTTACTATACGATCACTTCTCAACTGTTTGGCTCTACTTTCAGGAGAGGTAATAGAAGTACCACATGACAGTAGTACGAATAGTAGTGTTCGTTTTAAAATACTATCTAATAGTGAAAATAGCTTATTTGATACTCCCACTTCTTCGGAAACTACTTCACATGAAGTAATAGAAGTACCTCTCGATAGCGGTACAGATAGCATTGATTGTTTGGGAATACTTGATTGTGACATTAACTTACCTGATACTAACAATAGTTCAGCCATAAAAAATGCGATTGAATCAGCTAACACAACAGTTAGATCTCGACTTAAACAAGCCATAAGTCAGCTATCGTGGAGGGAATTCGAGTCACATTTTTTACAACAAGTATTGGAAGCTTTAGGATTTGAAAATGTTCAGATCACCCAAGCAACTAACGATGGAGGAATAGATGCAATTTGCAGATATAAAAGACTTTTAATTCAAAGTGAAGCTTTTGTTTCAGCTAAACACTGGAAAGATTCCAATAAAGTTGGTCCTGAAGAGGTTCGCCAATTAAGGGGAATCAAAGGAAATGCAGATACAGGAATTATCATAACTTCTTCTGAATTTACTCAAGGAACTGTTAAAGAAGCAGAAGCTAGCCAAAATCAAAGAACAATTGCCCTCATAAATGGAGATATGATTGTTAAGATTTGTTTTGACAATGGTATAGGAGTAAAAAAAGTGGACTTACCTCACCTTTTTGAATTCGATAATGATTATTTTAAAGAAAAATTGTTCCAATACACATAAATTTCTAGCTAGAATGGTTCCAGCAGGCGCGTCAGAGACTTGTATGCAACACCGAAGTATAAGACCACATAGCATTTGGCCCAACTTTAAGAAACATATCTTCGGGAGTAAACATTTCCCAATATGTAAACCAGAATCATCGTCAATTTCTGGGATAAGTATCAATTCATAACCATTCGAGAAACCCATATTAAAACCTAACTCTGGAGTAGGTACAAACCAACTAATATGAGTATTTTCGATCGCTTTAATTTTTTGTCTAATATTTTCCGCATCTTCCTCAGAAGTAACAATGGTTTCTCCTTCCGATTTAAGTTTCCAAGGATTGCCTCGTGTTCCTA
>CAZJJR010000017.1:17817-19934 GCA_964546365.1 uncultured bacterium
CTCTCCTTTTTCTTTACCAGCCATCGATTTTTTTTTTTTTTGAATTCTTGCACCAATATGAAGGCTTAATTCATCTCCGTAACTTAAGTTAGCTTTCCAGCAGATTTGTAAGAAAACCTTCATTGTAATTTCTGCTATTTCTTTGATATCTGTTAATTTGGTCCCTTCTCGAATTAATTTAATAATATTTATACTTTTTGGTAAAAAATTTAAAGAAACCCGGTTTTTTAGAAAAACCGGGTTTCTGGCTGACTAAAACACTACTTAACTCAGTTGCTTCAATCTCTCGCGCAAAATCTCCGCTTGCTTCTCTGCTTCCGCCAACGCATCCCTAGCAGCTTGCACCACTTCCGGCGCAGCTTTATCAACAAAGTTAGGATTGCTTAAACGCGCAGAAATCGATTTAATTTCCGCTTCCACTTTGGTTAATTTTTTCTGCAACTTAGCACTTAAAGCTGCCACATCTACGATACCAGCTAGCGGAATTAAAACTTGCACAGTACCGACAACACCAGCCATATTCTGCCCAATTTCTTCATCCAAACTATGAGTAATGGTCAGATTTTCCACCTTAGCTAAGGTTTGAATATAACTCTCGCCAGATGTCAAGATTTGCCGTTCTCTGTCGCTTTCACTTTGCAAGATAGCGGTTACTTTCGCACCCGGTTTAATATCCACTTCGGCGCGGAGATTTCGCAAAGTGCGAATTGTGTTAATTAGCAAATCAAAATCTTGTTCTAACTCAGGATTAATTAGCGCTGTATTTGATTTCGGAAACGCTTCCAACGCCAATGATTTATCCTCGCCAGATTGGGTGAGAGTATGCCAAATTTCCTCGGTAATATGAGGCATGAAAGGATGCAGTAATTTTAACGTTCCTTCCAATACAAAAGCAACTGTTTGTTGGGCAACCTTTTTAGAATTAGCATCGCTGTCTTTTTGCAAGCGAGACTTCACTAATTCGATGTACCAATCACAGAAATCGCCCCAGAAGAAATCGTACAAACCTTTAGCAGCTTCTCCCAAACTGTAACTTTCGATATACTTGCCAGTTTGCTGTACAACCTGATTATATCGGGAGAGAATCCAACGGTCAGATAATTCTAGCTTTTCTGTGGCTGCTTCGCCTAATTGCTGCGGTGTTTGTTCCTCCAAATTCATCATCGCAAATCGAGAAGCATTCCACAATTTATTAGTGAAATTGCGCGAAGCTTCCACCGCCAAAGATTCGCCTGTTTTGCGATTATATCCTTCCATGCGGATATCTTGACCCGCACCAGCTACTTGCTTCACCAAAGTGTAACGCAAAGCATCGGTGCCGTACTTATCAATTAAGTCTAACGGGTCGATACCATTACCTTTGGTTTTTGACATCTTTTCGCCGTTTTCATCCAACACCAAACCATGAATGTAAACGTCTTTAAATGGCATTTTTCCGGTAAAATATCCTGCCATCATCGTCATTCTAGCTACCCAGAAAAAGATGATGTCAAAACCAGTCACTAGGGTAGAAGTTGGATAGTAAAATTCCAAATCCTTGGTATTTTCCGGCCAACCTAATGTAGAAAAAGGCCATAATCCAGACGAAAACCAAGTATCCAACACATCTGGATCTTGTGCTAATTTGACATTTTCTCCAAATTGCGAAACAGCTTTTTCTTTTGCTTCTGCTTCAGTTCGCGCTACCACAAACGGCGTACTATCAGTTATTTCGCTATTTGTTTCGCTGACAGCATACCAAGCGGGGATTTGATGACCCCACCACAACTGACGAGAAATACACCAATCTTTTAATTTGACTAACCAATCGCGATAAACTTTTGTCCAGCGATGAGGTACAAATTCCGGTGAGTTTTTCTCATCCAAGAATTGTAGCGCTTGGTCAGCCATCGGACGAATTTTGACGAACCATTGAGTAGAGAGGAGAGGTTCGATCGCAACTTTACCGCGATCGCTATAAGGTACAGTATGCTTATAATCCTCAATCTTCACCAAAAATCCATCATCTTCTAACCGTTTCACCACATTTTTCCGCGCCACAAAACGGTCTTGTCCGGCAAACGGCCCTGCATTTTCATTCAGCGAGCCATTCTTATTCATAATATTGATAAACGGCA
>CAZJJR010000017.1:19951-42593 GCA_964546365.1 uncultured bacterium
TTATGCCGCTTACCCATTTCAAAATCGTTCGGGTCATGCGCTGGCGTCACCTTCACACAACCAGTACCAAACTCCATCTCCACCAACTCATCGCCAATAATCGGAATTTCCCGATTCATAATTGGCAAAGTCACCGTTTTACCAATCAAATGTTTGTAGCGATTATCATTAGGATTAACCGCCACCGCAGTATCACCCAACATCGTTTCCGGTCGAGTCGTCGCTACTTCCAAATAACCGGAGTTATCAGAAAGTGGATAACGGAAATGCCATAAATTACCGTTAACTTCCTTATCATCAACTTCCAAATCTGAAACCGCAGATTGAGTAGCCGGACACCAATTTACCAAATAATTGCCGCGATAGATCAATCCTTCATCGTAAAGTCGAACAAAAGCTTCCGCTACCGCATTGGATAAACCTTCATCCATCGTGAAGCGTTCCCGCGACCAATCTACAGATAAGCCCAAACGCCTGATTTGATATACAATTGAACCGCCAGAATTCTCTTTCCATTGCCAAGCGCGTTCTAAGAACTTCTCGCGCCCCAAATCGTGACGAGTTATCTTCTCTTTTTCCAGTTCCCGTTCTAACATGACGTGAACGGCGATGCTGGCGTGGTCAGTTCCCGGTACCCAGAGAGTATTGCGTCCAGTCATCCGGTGATAGCGGACGACGATATCCATAATTGTTTGTCCCAAAGCGTGACCCATGTGCAAACTACCAGTCACGTTGGGTGGCGGAATTACCATACTATAAGATTCGCCGCCTTTTGCTGGGTCTGCTTTAAAGATTTCTTTTTCTTCCCAAAATTTTTGCCATTTGGCTTCGGTATTAGTGGGGTCGTATTGGGGGGGTAAAGTTGAAGTCATTAGTTAAGGGATACGCTGTTTCTTTTAAAATTTTGACATAGGAATGGAGAGATCAGAGAAATGAATTGTCTTCTCAGTTCGTTAAAAAACCGATCCTCTAGCCAAAGGTGAAGTTTCTAAATTGAATAATAACTTCACCTTTGAATTTAGGAATTTTGTTGTTCAAATCTTGCCAAAAGTTCCTCACGGGATAATTGCAACAGCAAGGGGGTAAATTCTTCTGGGGGTAATGACAATAAGCGATCGATAATCGCTGAAAGTTGGGCATCTAATGAGCCAAAACGCACGCGCAGCAAGTTTTCCACCACCAAACGCTCTCCTTCTTGTCTGCCTTCTTGTCTTCCTTCTTGTCTGCCTTCTTGTCTGCCTTGCTGTATTGCTTGTTCTCGATCTTGTTGATAAAGGGGTGCTAATCGCATAATTAACTCTCTTTCCTCTTCATCTTGAACTTGATTTGCTTGCAAGTTTCGTTGCAAGTTGTATAACAATTCTAGCGCTGCCCTACGAAATGGATGATCGACTGCAAGTGCTTCTAATTCATCAATTGCCTGTTTTTGTACGTTTCCCTTACCGAGAATTCTTAACCATAGGGTATGTGGGGTTCGGGGTAACTGGTGAACTGCGATAATTCCACTCCTAAAATAGGATGGCATAAAGTACATCCCCGTCAGCCAATTCTCATCTGGAATTGCACCAAATTCTGATAACAAATTGTTTGATGCAGTTGGGGTGATAATCCATAATTTTGGCAAGTCCGCTTCTGACAATCGACTATTATTTCGATTTGCTTCCCGTCGCAATTCACCTCTTACTTCTAATAATTTCAACAAACAATCGCCAATTTCGTCGTTGCTTACCGCATTGCGAAATGGTTCAAAAATAGAGATGCTTGTTGCTAATCTGCCTAATAAACCTAAAATTTCTGGATTAGAGCTTGATTGAGAATTTGGCGCAAACCAAACATCAATTTCTCTTACTTCTCCAGCCACTCTACGGGCGGCTTGAACTATTCCATAAGGAGTTAATAATTTTTCTAAGTAGTCTTTGGCAAATTGATCGTGGATAAATCTGGTCATTAGAGTGCTATTTGGAATTAAGCTGCTAGAGAGATGTATGTTTTGAATTGCTTTTCTAGGTTTTGGCTAGTGGTGAAATTGGTTTGACTTCTGCATTCAATGTCACAAAATATAACTCAATATTCAAATCGGGATAGCGCTCTCTGATTTGCCAATAAGCCCGACTTAAGTATTCCTGATGAACTTTCTCCTCTTGTTCCGGATTCTTACTCAATTGGGGATCGATTTTATAGGTGTAAGCACCACAATCTTGATGATCGAAAATCATTACTTTTTGAATATGATGCAGCCGATAGGATAACTCTAGTTGATCCCAAAAAGCTTCTGCATCCACTTGGTGAGGAATTCCACTTAATGCTAACGATGCACCCGCCAAAGCAGTTAAGTCATATTGATTAGTTAGACTTTGCAGGGATAAAAAGTAACGTTGTGCTTCTAAAACGCGAGAGTCAATGCAACTGAGAACTAATGCTTTGGTAGTTGTAGCGGCTTTGGCTGATTGAGGTGTTGATAAAATTGCCAGAGAAAGTGCCCCTGGTATTAGTTGGAGGAAGTGGCGGCGCTTGATGCAGTTGGGGCAGTTGGGGCTGTGGTGCATGGGATACCGGGTGAAGGTGGGTAATACTGGTGGTTATCACTACTGATATCAGAAAACCCGGTTTTTCGATAGAGTTACGTTCTAATATTTTGATTTGTGGGTTACTAAGTTAATTTGATGGGATATGGTGGGAATTGCGATCGCAGTTTTTATAGATTGGGTTTTATTTGCGATCGCAATACTAGCGCAGCTATTCGCAAGTTGCGGGGAAAACTACAAAGTGAGAAATAAAAACAACCAAAGTAGACGACCCTTGACAATTACACTATCTTGTATTCACAATGTAATTACCAGACGTTTTAGAACTAGTTAAACATGGGCGCTGCGATTAGAACCAGAATAGTTAAAATAGGTAACTCTCAGGGAATTCGTATCCCTAAACCGCTCTTAGAGCAAAGCGGTATTGAGGCAGAAGTTGAAATTGAAGTAGAAGGCGATCGCATAATTATTCGTCCAGCAGCAAGATCCCGTGTAGGATGGGATGAAGCTTTTGCAACAATGGCAGAACGAAAAGATGATGTTCTCCTAGATGATGTTAGCACTACCAACTGGGAGCAAGTCGAATGGGAATGGTAGTGCAGCGTTTTGACGTTTTTCTAGTTAACTTAGATCCTACTGTTGGGAGTGAAATTCAGAAAACTAGACCTTGTGTAGTGATATCACCCGATGAGATGAATCGCCATATTTCTAACGTTATTGTTGCGCCAATGACTACTAAAGGGCAAGCATATCCTACGCGAATAGCTTGTCAGTTTCAGGGTAAAGATGGACAAATTGTTCTCGATCGAATTCGTAATGTTGATAAAATTCAATTGGTGAAACATCTCGGTCAAATCAGTACCGATGAGCAAAGAGCAGTTCTCGATATTTTGGCTAAAATGTTCTCTGATTAAAACTTTTTCTAGTACTCAATTTTATTTCAGCAGGTTTATTTAGTTTATGGGATTAATTGCTTCATCTAATCTACCAGGACACAAGCTATTACATGAAAGAGTGTGCTACGCTCTCGATGGCTGCCACGAATTTCAGGATATCGACTTTAAAGAGTCGGCATCTTGGGAAAAACTTAAATGGAAAATCATTAAAACTGCCTTAGCAATGGGCAATCTTCGAGACGGTGGTATTATCATCGTGGGAGTATCCGAGCGTGATGATATCTGGGAATTGACAGGTATTTCACAAGAGCATCTTGAGACGTTTGATATTGACAATATAACATCACAAGTCAATGCCTATGTTTCTCCCCATGTTGATTTGACGTTGGTTACGGTAGATTATTCTCAAAGTAAAAAATTCCTTGCTATTAAAGTAAGTGAGTTTAGCGATACGCCTTTAGTCTGCAAGAAAAATGGCCCAAATGGAGAAGAACTTAAAGAAGGGAATATTTACATTCGCTCATTTGGAAAGCCAGAAACAACCAAGGTCACTAATGCTCAACAAATGCACAACCTCTTGGAATTAGCTGCTGAAAAACGCGCCCGACGAATTTTAGAGGTATCGCAGCGCATAGGTTTGGTTCCAAGCTCATCATCAACGGAGCTTTTTAACCAAGAATTAAAAGGATTGGATTCTCAGATCCGTGTACCTGTCTTGCAAACTCCCCATTGGCGTGTTAACCTTCGCCCTGAATATTACGAGCCAGAACTTATTCCTTCTTTGAGTAAATGTTTTAGCTTAATAGAGCAGAACAGAGTAAAGCTTCGGGGATGGTCTTATCCTTGTGAAAATTATGACTCTGTTCAAGGTTCCAACTGGATAGCATCATGGACTGATTTTTTAGGGCGAAACGAGTATTGGCGTTTTTACCAAAGCGCCCAGTTCGTTCATTTATTCAGCATCATAGAAGTAACCAAACCACACTATAGAGCAGATTTGGAAAATCATAGTAGGGAACTTCTATCATACAAAAATATCAAACCATCATCTGTACCTGGTTTCATCAGTATTACAAACTTTATTCACACGATAACAGAAATATTTGAATTTGCGGCTCGTCTTTGTACTAATGGTATCTACAGTGGCAGCATAAATATTACTATTTCCTTAGAAGAAATCGAAGGATTTATACTGACCACAGAACCGGAATACCGAGAGCTTCGCTGTTTATACAAAGCAAATGAAAATATCATCAACAATTCATTCTCTGTAGCAAGTGATGCGCTGGTCGCCAATTCACTTGAGCAAGCCCTAAAAGCTATTGTTTGGTTTGTTGAGCGCTTTGGCTGGCTAGATCCACCTATTGAGGGATTTCAAACAGATCAAAAGATACTTCTGCAAAGACAGAGTTAAAACTCTACTGATAGGGAATAACGATACTGTACTAGCCTGCGTGCGGCTAGTACAGTATGCTTACTAATTAATGGTTTATTTGTGTAAATAACTATATACTACAAAATAGGATTATTTAAAATGTTGGAAAACATAAAAAATAATTTTGTACATCATGAATGTGCTTTTTCAATTGAAACTTTTGAAATTCTTGAGCAATGGAATTATATTGAGGGTGAACCAGACGAATTCATAAAAAATGAAGATTTTCAAAAGTATGTAACAATACCTTTTAAAAATATTTGGCTAAATACAATAAATAAATTACCATCTGATATTACAAGTAAAATAAGTGAACCTGTCTTTTTTAGCGAAAAGTGTCGAGAGATAAATGGAAAAAATCCCTGGATTATAAGACACGATAGTAGGAGGGAATATGAAAATTTTTACTGGGCTGGATTATGCCCAAAAGATATACTAAATAAGCAGGTTTCAATCGGGGCTTATTCTTGTCCTCAGCTATTTATATCTATAAGCAAAGACTTACTAGATTTTGGATTTTACATAGGCGATCTTTTGATTGGTTATGAGCGTAAGCGTTTTTTTAATAGTTGCGAAAACCATCAAAATGAAATCATTTATATTTTAGGTAATACACTAGATAAAGAAAATTTAATATATGGAGTTTGGAATGAAATTGGAAAATCTAATTATACATGGAAAGAATTTATCACCCAACCTACAAAAGTAGGTGAATATCTTAGTATTGGCAATTCAATTGTAATTTATGCGGCTTACCATTTGAAAAGGGAGGAAGTATTAAAAACTAAAAAAGAAGAACTGATTAATCGTATAGTACATATTTTTGAAGTAGTTTATCCTTTTTTATTTCTAGCCATTTCTGATAATCCAATTCCAGCCATACTAAATTACCTCAATTGTACCCAAAAAAGTCTTTTAGTAAAAATAGCAGAGCGAACAGGGATACAAACAAATGAGTTAAATTCTTGGATACAATCAATTAAGCGTAAGGGTCAAGCAATTTTATATGGGCCACCAGGTACAGGAAAAACATTTATTGCAGAAAACCTAGCTAAATGCTTAATCGGAGAAAGTGATGGATTTTTAGAATTAGTACAATTCCATCCCGCCTATTCCTATGAAGACTTTATCCAAGGTATCCGCCCACAAACTAAAGATGGACAATTAACCTATTCAATAGTTTCAGGTAGATTCCTAGAATTTTGCAAAAAAGCCGAATCCCGTCAAGGTAGATGTATCCTAATCATTGATGAAATTAACCGTGCCAATCTGTCTCAAGTCTTTGGGGAATTAATGTATCTACTAGAATACCGCGATAAGGAAATTCCTCTCGCAAGTGGTAATACTTTTCGCATTCCTCCTAATGTTCATATTATCGGTACAATGAATACAGCCGATCGCTCGATCGCACTCGTCGATCACGCCCTCCGTCGCCGCTTCGCATTCATCGAAATTCGCCCCAACTATGATGTACTGCGGAATTATCACGAAAGGAGAAATACTGGCTTTGCAGTCGATGGCTTAATTCAGGTATTGCAAAAATTAAATTTTGCGATCGCAGATAAAAATTATGAACTAGGTATCTCTTTCTTTTTAACAGAAAAGCTAGCTGAAGATATTGAAGATATCTGGAAAATGGAAATAGAACCTTATCTAGAAGAGTATTTCTTTGACAGATTGGAAAAAGTCGATGAATTTCGCTGGGATAAAATCGAAAAGCAGGTGCTTCCATGACTCCTCTGCAACCTATCGAGTTAACTGAATATAGTTCAGAAACCTTTGAAATTAACGAAATTGAATATGCGATCGCTGAAAATTTGTGGCGCAATTATGATAAACAAGTTACCGTTGATTTCCCATCACCGAAAACTGGCAATCAGTGGCAATTAACTGCTAAAGGATGGGTAGGACATATCCCAGTAAATCCTGATTTTAACCTGTTCTTATTGCCAAAAGTACCATGTAATATTTTCGGGATGTTGGAGTATGCTTACAACTTGAAAAGCTTTCGATTTCTTCCAGGTCTAATTAACTGCCGTGATTCACTAGAAGAATTTTACAATCATCTTGCCCATGTTTTAGCACAACGAATTCTCAACCGAAGTCGCAAAGGATTTTATCGTGCTTATCTGCCAAAAACTGGCAACCTCGCTTATGTTCGCGGTCGTTTAGATATGCGCCAAACTATCCAAAAACCTTGGGAAGTAAAGCTAAAATGCCATTACGAAGAACATACTGCCGATATTGAAGAAAACCAGATTCTTGCTTGGACGCTTTTTATTATCCTTCGCAGTGGTTTGTGTAAAGAAAGAGTATTACCTAAACTAAGACAAGCATATCACGCTTTGCAAGGCTTCGTAACTATAAAACCATTTAAAGCAGAAGATTGTATTGGTCGAACTTATCATCGCCTTAATGAAGATTATCAAGAATTACACGCGCTTTGCCGCTTCTTTTTAGACAATACTGGGCCAAGTCATGAAAAAGGCGATCGCACTATGTTACCTTTCCTAATTGATATGGCGAAACTATATGAACTTTTTGTTGCCGAATGGCTAAAAGAAAACTTGCCATCTCACTTATTTCTCAAATTTCAAGAACATATAAATATTAGCGATCGCATTTCATTTAAAACAGATATAGTTATTTACGAAAACTCTACAGGAAAACCCTGCTGTATTCTCGATACCAAATACAAAGCGCCTTCTTCCCCAGCAGCCGATGATGTTGCACAAGTTATCGCTTATGCTGTCTCCAAACAATGCCAAGAAGTAATTTTAGTCTATCCAACGTCCCTCAAATATCCATTAAATGGACTAGTGGGAAACATCCGAGTTCGTAGTCTAACATTCTCTCTAAATAGCAACCTCCAACAAGCTGGAGAAACATTCTTACAAAACTTATTCTCCTAAATCTTCTTCTCTACTCTATCATATTCCAACCATCTTTTTCTTACTCAAATTCCTGCGACCACAAATCGGCAATTGGGACTTCCCAACCAGGTAATAAATCTGGCACGGTTAAAACATCACCATCACCCAAAACTATCACATCTTGACCTAATCGATATATCTCTACAATATGCTTTTCTGGATTAATTAAAATACCAACTCTAGTACCCACTGCCAAAAAATCTTCGATCTTCTTTCTCAAAGCCTTAAGGCTATCATTGGGAGATTTTACTTCTACCATTAAATCAGGAGCCAATTCAGCAAAAGAACGGGGACTTTTCCGCAATCTTTCTGCTAAAACAAACGACACATCAGGTGCGCGAAGGTCTGAATTTGGCAGGCTGAAACCCGCGCTGGAACCAGTTACTCTTCCTAACTTACGCGGTTTCACCCAGTTACGTAACTGAGCACCAAACTCAAAAGCAACTTCATCCGATTCATAACCCGATGGACTCATAACAATGATGCTCCCGTCAACTAGCTCCATACGATAATCAGGATGCTCTTTTTGTAGCTTTTCCAAATCTTTGGTCGTTAAAGATGACATAAAACTAAAGGGTTTTAAATGCGCTACACTGGCTTTATTATATATCCTTGCTAATGAGCGATCGATATATTTTACTTGGTAATCATTAATTAGTTTTTTATTGTAAATAATGGGCTTTTCAAATTATAAATCAGTGACTTATCAACCCTTATATAAAAAAAATGGGTTAATTCACATCGCACTATTCTCAACAAGACCTGAGAAATCGGTTTTCTTAACTAAATCATGACTTACGCACTCATCACGAGAAATTAAGGTTTGTAGGGGCGGGTTTTGACGTCAGGCGATCTGTGAAATGCTCGATACTATCAGCCAAACTCACCCTTACGTCTCTACATTATGTGCGTAAGCCTAAAAATCTGGGCTTTCGTTTTAGCTATTGCCAAGAAACTAAGGTGATGGCCTTATCAAAAAACCTCTATTGAGAGAAAAAGCTTTTCTTTGACAAGTGTGGCCAAAAGTCGTTGGTGATGTCCAAGAAGATCGTCGGGTGGCCCTCCAGATGGGGCAGTTTTTCCTAAATTACCCATGTTTTTACATTTCTATTTAAGCATTTTTGCTTAACTTTTGAAAAGTATATTGTAATTTCTAATACTTATTATTTTTAAAACTTATAAGTTGAAAGCACCAAACTTTACTTTTTTATTATGGATTATGGATTTTTAATATACTTAAATTATAAAGTATATTTTATAACTTATAGTTAGCATAGACTGTACTATATGGCGATCTGAGACAAACTTTTATGAATAGATCGTTACAAAGTTTAATACAATAAACTCATTCACACGGTAAGTATTTTTTCTTATTGTCATGATGGCCGATAAATTTCCCTGGCTTACTGCGATCGTCCTGCTCCCACTCGTTGCTTCCCTTATCATCCCCGTGCTGCCTGACAAAGAAGGCAAGCGCGTGCGGTGGTATGCCTTGGGCGTGGGCATCGCAGATTTTGTGTTGATGTGTTATGCCTTCTGGAAGAATTACGATGCGAGCAGTGCTACTTTTCAACTCGCAGAAAAGTATGCCTGGGTGCCACAGTTAGGTTTTAACTGGGCAGTTTCGGTTGATGGAATCTCAGTTCCATTGGTGCTTCTAGCCGGATTGGTGACGACGCTTTCCATACTTGCAGCGTGGCAAGTAAACGTAAAACCCCGCCTCTTCTATTTCCTGATGCTGGTGCTGTATTCCGCTCAGGTAGGGGTATTCGTCGCCCAAGACGTGCTGCTGCTGTTTATCATGTGGGAAATCGAACTAGTTCCCGTTTACCTGCTCGTCTCGATTTGGGGTGGGCCAAAACGTCGCTACGCAGCTACCAAATTCTTAATATATACAGCATTAGCTTCTATTTTCATTCTGGTAGCAGGGCTGGCAATGGCTCTCTACGGTGGCGATAACTTCACCTTCGATATGGTGGAACTCGCTGCGAAAAACTATCCAATCGCGCTCGAATTATTCCTTTATGCTGGATTGCTAATTGCTTTTGGCGTCAAGTTGGCAATCTTTCCCTTACACACCTGGTTACCTGACGCCCACGGCGAAGCTTCCGCTCCCGTATCGATGGTTTTGGCTGGCGTACTCCTGAAAATGGGCGGATACGGTTTGATTCGCCTGAATATGGGAATGCTCGACCAAGCTCACGTTTACTTTGCACCAATTCTGGCGACTCTAGGCGTTGTCAACATTATCTACGGCGCGTTGACTTCGTTCGGTCAATCCAACATGAAGCGCCGCCTCGCATACTCTTCAGTTTCTCATATGGGATTCGTGCTGCTGGGGATTGCTTCCTACACTGATGTGGGAGTCAGCGGCGCAATGCTACAAATGATTTCCCACGGTTTAATTGCGTCGGTGTTGTTCTTCTTGGCTGGCGTGACATACGATCGCACCCACACCCTAGCATTAAATGAAATGGGCGGCATCGGTCAAACCATGCCCAAAGTATTCGCCCTCTTCACAGCAGGCGCAATGGCATCTCTCGCACTCCCTGGTATGAGCGGTTTTGCGAGCGAACTCTCGGTCTTCGTGGGTGCAACGACAAGCGATATCTACAGTTCCAGCTTCCGCACCGTCACCGTATTCTTAGCAGCAGTAGGAGTTATCCTCACTCCGATTTATCTGCTCTCGATGCTGCGGCAAATCTTCTACAACTCTGGTGAAATTCCTGCTTGCGATATCATACCTTCCTGCGATATTAACGATATCGATTTGAAGAACCAATGGGATCAAGAAGCAGTTTGTTTCGGTACGAGTTGCGTACTTCCCGTTAACGCTAAGTTTACCGATGCTAGCCCTCGTGAAATATTCATCGCTGCTAGCTTTTTAGTACTGATCGTTGGCATTGGGTTATATCCCAAAGTGGCTACTCAGTTGTACGATGTAACAACAGTGGCAGTAAATACTCAAGTTCGCCAATCTTACACCGAATTTGCCCAAGCTAATTCACCAACCTATGCCAAAGGTTTAATTGCTCCTCAAATTACCGAACCAGAATTAGCTTCTGTGGTGGGAATAGTTAAGTAAATTTACGACCTTCTACTTCTGGGGAAAATTATGCGATCGTTCTTTTCAAAGGGCGATCGTTTTTTTGGTTTTTGTAAAAGATTGAATTACCATAAATTTAATTAATTTTAAGTTTCACAATAAACCATATGCTTGCAAGCTAAACATTTACATATTGCGTCGATTCCCAGTTTGCAAAAAAGAGTAATAAATTACGGTAGTAGCGCTATAAAACAGCATCATTACACTTAACATTACCCTTAAATGCCAATAATGAAATACTTCTGAGCTATTGATAGTAAAAGAATTTATTAAATTCATGGCTATACAAAACAATCCGTTAATAAGGCTATAAATAAATAAATATGCCCAAAAGGGCTAACTTCATCCAAGTTGGAGAAAATTGAAAAATTACTTTCCAGTCATCTTGTTCCTTACTATCTCCGACTATCATGCGTCCTAGAAATACGGCTGGAATCCAAACAACAAAAACCATTGTAAGTAGGTGGGCATAAATAAAGATAACATAGCAAAACCGAAAATCCTTGTTCTGAGAGGGTTTCAGCATTTGGCGTTTGACGTTTAATTATGCCCACCTACTTAAATAGCAATTCATAATCTAAATTTTTTATAGGAAATAACATGATATTTATAGAAAGAAAAGTGCTTTGCCAAAAACCAAAGAGTGATATAAACAAAAAAATATAACTTAAAATTTTCAATAATTTCATAGCCAATCAAGTTAAAATCTTTAAATTTATCTCCATAAGGATACTCGTTTCCTTAAGCAACTCCATACCCAGTATAAGGACGCTTATAAGGTGGATGAAGCCCTAAAACAATATCTTCTTTTGGTACTCCCAATTCAATTAATTCTCGCCCAATATCTGCTTCAGTAATGTTGCGCTGAATCCAAATTTTGCCATCTTTAATATCTAAATGAATAAAACAATTATAAACTCGTTTTAACCCATCCCAACCAACATCTAAAACCTGGTAATGGTCATGTTCTATATCGAACACAAGCTGAGATTCAATTTCTAATTCTGAATTACCATACTCAGAATTGGCATGAGCGGTTAGCAGTTGGCGGATCGATTTACGATAATGTTCTATTCTTTCCATGCGATAATTACCTCCTGAAGCGGCTCGTAAATTATCAATTTTATTTGATACTGTTTAACGGCTTCTTGAGTAAACCGTTCTTGAAAGAAAGATTCAAATGTATCTATAGGAACTGCTAGATATAGGGTTCTATCTGTTTCCTTCATCTGCAACGCTAAACGATAGTTCAAAAACTGTCCTAGTGCAGAATGAAAATCAGTAATTGCTGAAGGATTGAGAAAACTTTTGACCTCAATTACAATCTTACGTCCTGCTTTTTCAGCGGCAAAAACCTTTTCTGCTGCTAGATCTATCTCTAGCCTTACCCGCTCAATCTTGATGATTAATGGATCTGCTGTAATTATTCACTGCTCTTTGAGAAGTGCTTGCTTTACAGCATCATGAAATAGGACTTTAGCAGCCATTGTTATTAGCAACCATATAATCTCTATGATAGGGCTTGCTGAATAAGTGTGCGATCGCTCTCACATTACAGCCTACAAAAGGCGATTCAAGGACAGGGGAACGTAAGGCCAAGGTAGTTTTGTGCAAGAATTTGGGCTAAAATAGCTCAAAACCCTTGCATCAACGTCAGCAACCATGTACCGAAAAGTTGACCCAGTAGCCACAACCGCGTCAGACTTTGAACTACCCTTTGGGGGAAAATTGGCAGAAGATAACCGTTGGGTGCTGATGGCCCAAATAATCCCTTGGTCGGAATTTGAAGCCGAATACGCTCAAAATTTCGCCACCGTTATGGGCGCACCAGCCAAATCCTTTCGGATGGCGTTGGGGGCATTAATAATTAAAGAAAAGCTAGGAATAAGTGATAGAGAAACAGTAGAGCAAATAAGAGAAAACCCTTACCTACAATACTTTATAGGCAAATCAACCTACAGCAATGAAGCGCCATTTGATTCATCTCTATTAGTTTATTTTAGAGAAAGAATATGCGCTGATATAGTTAATAAAATCAACCAAGAAATAGTCAGGAGAATCGGGGAAGCTAGCACATCTTCATCAGAAAAAAAACCCCGAAGAACAAGCCAATATACCAAAAAATCGCGGAAAATTAATAATTGACGCGAGTTGTGCGCTCTTCCGACATTAGTTACCCGACAGACTTAGGGCTACTAAACCAAGCAAGAATGCAGACCAAAAAAATTATAGATTGTCTTTATAAAACAGTAAAAGAGAAAGTTAAAACCAAACCGAGAACCTACCGCCAAACAGCAAGAAAAGAATATTTAAAAGTAGCAAAACAACGACGACCATCGCGAAACCAAAAACGAAAAGCTATTAAAAAACAGCTTCAGTATATCAAAAGGAATTTATCTTACATCCAACAGCTTATCGCTCATGGTGCTGACCTATCAAGTCTGAGTAAAAGAAAATATAAAATGTTGCTAGTTGTGACAGAAGTCTATCGGCAACAGTCCTGGTTAATCGAAAATAAAAAACAGAGTATACAGAACAGAATCGTTAGTTTAAGCCAACCGCATATCCGTCCCATTGTGCGCGGAAAAGCCGGAAAACCCGTCGAGTTTGGGGCAAAAATCTCCGCGAGTTACTTTGATGGGTATGTATTTTTAGACCGAATTAGTTGGGATAATTTTAATGAATCAGGAGACTTAAAATCACAAATCGAAGCTTATTATAAGTTCACTGGATCTTATCCCGAATCGGTTCATGTTGACCGGATTTATCGGACAAGAGAAAACCGCGCTTGGTGCAAAGAAAGAGGTATTAGAATTAGTGGCCCGCCATTAGGAAGACTACCAGCTTATGTCAGTCCACAAACAAAGAAGCAGGCGAAAGAAGATGAGAAAAATCGCAATTCTATTGAGGGAAAGTTTGGCCAAGCTAAACGTAGATTTTCTCTTGCTCGCGTGATGGCTAAACTAACTCAAACTTCTGAAACTGCCATTGCGATTACTTTTTTAGTGATGAATCTTTCTACCTGGCTTCGACGGGTTTTTTATGCTTTTTTGTGTCAATTTTTCCACACAACCCCTTTTTTCGCCTTACAAATTATCAAAAATTATCTTTGGGCGACTATTAACCCATGCCAACTTATATGTCTGCGTGCTTGATTTTTTCTTTTATTCTGACTCATACGATCGCAGACTTATTCAGCAAGCCCTATGATAAAAGCGATCGACTAAAAAGCGGAGGCCAGAATTCAGACAATTAATTCATAAAAAATAGGGGACACTTCCGCGTCCCCCCAGCGCTTCTAACAAAACTTGGCCTTAAGCGTTCGCCACCGCAGCAATCTTTGCTTCTTTAGCAGTCAAACGCTCGTAAGTTGCACGCATCTTCAGACCAGTAAGGACTTGGAACAGACCAGTTCCGTTATTAGAGCCAGGATATTCCTTATGCTGGAGCAACAGATGAGTCAACTCACCGTGATACTTGGCAGCAGTTTTGCTCAAGTGGTCTTCGATGTAAATTACTTGTTCCAAGTTCTCGAATTGGCCATCAACTTCCAGCACTTCAGCGGCATGACCGTAATAGGCGTCAGGGCCATAGTGCATTCTGATACCTGGGTAGGAACAGGTGAGCTTACTGCCGCAGGGTATCCAGTCAATGGTTGACCCTTCATCAAACAGGTAAGCAGGCTCGAAACCTTCCACTCCCACCTTCTGAATCAGGCGCACCCGCAGGATCTTGCCTTCTTTGTCTTCCTTGAGCAATTGGGTAGGCAATACTTGGATGACTACATCGGCAAATTCTCTTTGGGGTTCGATGTATGCGGTAAAGTCAGGACGGCGGGCGTTGATGGCGGCAATTACGTCTTCATAACGGTGACCGCGTTCTGCCATATCCCGTTGGATTTTCCAGGCAACTTTCACTTCATCGCTGATGTCCAGGTATACGCTGAAGTCGATTAGCGATCGCACCCGTTCATCATACAGGGGATGCAGCCCTTCAACCACTACGATGTGATTTGGCTCCACCACTTCTGGTGGGTCAATCATGCCGGTTTCGTGATTGTAAATCGGCTTGTTGATGCTTTGACCGTTCTTGAGCGCTTTAATCTGCTCGTACATCAGGTCAAAGTTATTTGCCCTGGGGTCAAGCGCAGTAATTCCCGTTTCTTTGCGCTGCTTTCTATCCAGACTGTGGTAATCGTCTAAACAGATCACAGTAACGAACTCTTTCCCAAACAAATCAGTAATGCGGCGCAAAAAAGTGGATTTACCGCATCCGGAGTCTCCGGCAACGCCAATTAGAACCACGCGGTCCGGCTTACTGGTCATAGCTTCCCTCTAACAATTAAGATTCTCTACTAACCGGGTTTTCATTTGAGCGAAATCCATAGCCTAGAGGTCACCCCCTCGATTGGATTTCCAATTATCTCTGTGGGAGATATGGCGCGATCGCTAAAAATCGCGATCGCTTAAACCAATCATTAAAATGACAGTCTGGCATCTGCCTTTTTGGGAAGACTTAAGCCTTCAAGTAAGTATTTACTACTACAGTTATTACTGGAATATCTTACCAGAGCAGGGTTCACCCTACAAGGCTTAAGGAGAATGGAATCGTTTTAGCTCAAGTATTTATGCTAATGTTACTTGGGCATTTTTAGAAAAAAATTGTGAAATTGATTCTCTGGTGACATTCTCTAACAGACTTACTCGCTAGGGTAGTGCATGATTCTGATGTCGGATTTTCCATGCCTGAGGTCTTTGACTTTTGAGTATAGCTTTGCCAAAATCTTCACCATCTGCTTTCTTCAGCTTTCAGTTTTGATTCCACTCTTAAGAGTGGTAGAACTGTCATGTGTTGGAAAGGGTACTTTAGAGACGCATAATGTAAAGACGGGATTAATCGCGTCTTTACTCAATTTAAGTTCAGTTCGGAGAGATCGAAGCAATGTACAATCCAAGCGCCGCTGGTGGTGCTGCTAACACAGTATCGGGAAGCCGCGTCTTTGTTTACGAAGTGGTGGGTCTGCGTCAGAACCAAGAAACTGACAAGATGAATTACCCAATTCGTCGGAGTGGCAGCGTATTCATCACAGTGCCCTACAATCGCATGAATGAAGAAATGCGGCGCATCGCGCGGATGGGTGGCCAAATTGTCAGTATCCGTCCTCTGACCTCTGAAGATACAGGTAATGGAAAAGCGGCATCAGAAGCTAAACCAGAACCTGTCAAGACAGAGGTAACACCCAAGCCTATGACTCAAGCGAAGGCTAAGGCTCATGAAGATGTCCCGGTAAATACTTACCGTCCCAATAATCCTTGGGTTGGTAAGTGCATCAGCAATGAAGAATTGGTGATCGAACGGGATGGTAAACAAGGCATCGGTACTGTCCGTCACATCATGTTTGACTTAGAGGGCAGTGACCTCCGATATTTTGAAGGCCAAAGTATTGGTATCATCCCACCGGGAACCGATAAAAACGGCAAACCACACAAACTGAGATTATATTCGATCGGCTCTACTCGTCATGGCGATCGTCTAGATGATAAGACCGTATCCTTGTGCGTTCGGCAACTAGAATATACTCACCCAGAAACCGGTGAAAAGGTATTTGGGGTTTGCTCTACCTATCTCTGTAACCTCCAGCCTGGGGATGATGTCAAAATCACCGGGCCAACTGGTAAAGAGATGTTGTTGCCAAACGATCCGAACATCAACGTGATCATGATGGCAACCGGTACCGGTATCGCGCCGTTCCGTGCTTATCTGTGGCGGATGTTCAAAGATGGGGAAAGAGCCATCAACACCGATTACGAATTCAAAGGTTTTTCTTGGTTGATCTTTGGTATTCCTACCACTCCCAATATCCTGTACAAGGAAGAATTAGAGGAACTGCAACAAAAGTATCCCGATAACTTCCGCTTAACTTATGCCATCAGCCGGGAACAACAAAACCCCCAAGGTGGCAGAATGTATATCCAAGACCGGGTGGCAGAACACGCCGAGGAACTTTGGAAACTAATGCAGCAAGATAATACTCACACTTATATTTGCGGTTTGAAGGGTATGGAAGATGGCATTGATGCCGCTCTTTCTGCCGTCGCTGCTAAAGAAGGTGTGAATTGGACTGAGTATCAAAGAGCGATGAAAAAAGCCGGTCGCTGGCACGTAGAAACCTACTAGGGAATGGAGAATTGGGAATGGGGAATTGAATAGTTTTGATTCTCGATTTCTCGGTTTTTTATTCGCAATAGCGATCGTCTTTGTAGGGTGGGCAATGCTCACCCTACAATGGTTAGTAGCCCCAGAGGAGGCAGGGGGCAGGGGGCAGGGGGCAGGGGGCAGGGGGGAGGAGGAAAGGGAAAAGGGGAAAGATTAATTGATATTAAAGAAGAAAAGGAGGCGATCGCAATGACACCGGAACGGGTAGCAGATATGACTATGGAAGAACTCAAAACCCTTATTTCTCAGGTAGTTGCAGAAAAGATGGTTGACGCGCAACTACCCCAAAGTCCAAAGGATACGCGATCGGTACAAGAGGTTTTGGCAGCGATGGATCGGATCAGGTGGACACCCCCAGCAGGTTCGCCGTCGGTTGTGGAAATGATACGCGAGGATCGAGATAGTTAATGGCTAACTATGTTGTTGATACCAGTGTGGTAAGTCAGTATTCTATCTCTCAAACTTACACGCCACAAGCGCGGGTTTTAATAACTCGGATGTACGCAGGCGATGAATTATATATACCAGAATTTTCTTTGTTAGAATGCGCTAATGTTTTGTGGAAAGAAGTACGTTTTCGGTGACTATCACAGACAAATGCAGAAGAAATTATTGCTGAATTATTGAGGCTACCGTTTCAAATCGTATCAGTTAAACATTTGCTACCCCGCGCTTTACAAATTGGGATAACACATCAATTAGCCGTATATGATTCTTTGTACATTGCCTTGGCATTAGATCTGAATTTTCCGTTAATTACAGTTGATAACAAACAGTTAAATGCGGCAATTGCTTGTGGTGTAACTATTAAACCGATCGAGGATTTTTTACCTACTTAAAAGTTTCTAAAAGATCTCTAACTTTTAAATAAACATAAACCCGATATTCTAACCTAAAGTTTCTCCAATGTTCGATGCTCAATGCTGATGCCCCAAATTAGTTATCTAGGATAATGCCATAAATGTCAAAATAGTTTTGGCAATGAAGTTAGATTCGGTACAGGTTTAAAAGCGTGGCTTTCAAAATTGGTTTGTTGGGATTGGGAACTGTGGGCGCGGGAACGGCAGAGATTTTGTTATCTCCAGAGGGGCGTCATCCGTTGGTGCAGGAGTTGGAGATTTATCGGGTGGGAGTGCGGGATGTGTCGAAGCCCCGTAGCGTGAAGCTGCCACCGGATGTGCTGACTACGGATTTGGAGAGCATTGTCACCGACCCGGCTGTCGATATTGTAGTGGAGTTGCTGGGGGGATTGGAACCAGCCCGATCGCTAATCCTGAAAGCCATCGCCCACGGGAAGCAGGTAGTCACGGCAAATAAAGCGGTGATTTCCCGTTATGGTAGCGAAATTTTCACGGCTGCTAACGAAAAAGGCGTTTACGTGCTGCTAGAAGCAGCAGTTGGCGGCGGTATCCCGGTAATTCAGCCTCTCAAACAAGCTTTAGGGGTTAACCGCATTCAAGCGGTGACTGGCATTATTAACGGTACGACTAATTACATCTTGACTCGGATGCGGGATGAAGGGGCGGACTTTGGGGAAGTGCTGGCGGATGCTCAAAAGCTGGGCTACGCTGAAGCTGACCCGACTGCCGATGTGGAAGGTTTGGATGCTGGTGATAAAATTGCGATTTTGGCATCGTTGGCTTTTGGGGGAAGAATCAAGTTAGAGGATGTTTCCTGCGAAGGAATTACGAAGGTTGGTGCGGCGGATATTGCTTATGCCGAGAAGTTGGGGTTTGTAATTAAATTATTGGCGATCGCAAAACGATTAGATCCACAAGCCGAACTACTATCAGTGAGAGTAAATCCCACTCTCGTACCGAAAAGCCATCCCCTAGCTAGTATCAACGGCGTCTACAATGCAATTTTTGTCGAAGGGGAACCGATCGGTCAAGTGATGTTCTACGGACGGGGGGCGGGTGCTGGCCCAACCGCTAGCGCCGTCGTATCGGATCTCGTTAATATTGCCGCCGTTCTCAAAGCAGGAGGCGAAAACGTCGATACCAGCGCCATACTGCATCCACTTTTAGCTTGTTCTCACCAGCACTATTGCCAAATTGCACCGATGGAAGAATTGGTAGCTAGATTTTACGCCCGCTTCTTGACAAAAGATAGTCCTGGTGTTATAGGCAAATTGGGTACGGCCTTTGGCGATCGCGGAGTTAGCTTGGAATCAGTAGTACAAACGGGATTCCAAGGAGAATTGGCAGAAATTGTCGTAGTAACTCACGATGTCCGCGAAGGCAACTTCCGCCAAGCTTTAGACGAAATTCGCTCCCTAGAAGCTGTAGATAGCGTTGCCAGCTTGTTGCGCGTTCTTTAATTGAGGATGGGGGATGGGGAGAAATTTTTTACTTCAGACTTCAGACTTCATCCTTCATCCTTTTGCCTTCCCCCCCCCCCCCCCCCCCCCCCCCCCTCTCCTCTTTCCCTAGCCCCTAGCCCCTAACCTCTAGCCCCTCCCAAATTAAAGATTTAAAGAATATTTGAAAATATATGTCAACAATCCCTCAACTTAGTGTATAAATGAATTGAGAATAATTCGCATTTAATAGTTGTGACTCGGATGGAGCAATCAAGTCTGAATCCGCTTGCTAGACAAGTGGTGGGTATATCTCGTGCCGATCGCTGGCAAGCCTATCAAAGACTAAAATCGCTAGGAATCCCCTGTTTGTGTGACAAACAAGGTTGCTTGCAGGTAGAGGTGAACAGCCCCTTGGCAGCAATCCAAGTGTGGAGCGTAATGCAGCAGTTTAGCTGCTCTCGTCAGCAGCTAGTAACTTGGCTTAATTGGTGTTGGCGGCAGAAAGAATAACTAGAGTCTGCTCTACTTCTGGGGAGATGAATTAGTTTTTAATTGCAAATAATTTTGAATAGGTGAGAAAACAAGCAACATGGGCAAACATAAATATTCTCAAAAATCAGATTTCCGTTTAGAAGGACGTTTAGCGGGTTTTGTAGTGGAAGATGGCTACAAAATCAAGCAGATGAAACTCGCTACCGCAGAAGGGGAAGTTATCCTCAAAATGGCGAAGGAAGCAAGAGCTTCTTTATACCGCCAGTTGTTGATGCTGGGAGACTGGGTAGAAGTGATGGGTGAGAAAAAGCTGGATAAAGACGGGGAGGAATCGAAGCTCAAAGTTTATCAAATTGTGTCGAAAACTCCCGCTTTCACAGCACCAGCTGCTTGCCAACAAAATGTTTCTCCCACTCAAGAAAAGCCTGCCAAAGCGCAGGCTTGTATTTTAGTGTGTCAAAAATCTGACTGTTGTAAGCTAGGTGCTAGGCAAGTTACTCAGGCGTTAGAGGAAGGCTTGCGCGATCGCGGTTTGCAAGACCAAGTTAAAGTGAAAGGAACGGGCTGCATGAAACAGTGCAAAGCTGGGCCAAATATTGTGATGCCTGATAAAACTCGCTACCGCCGAATCGATGCTAGAGATGTGCCTGAATTACTAGATAAGCATTTTGAAGAAGAAGTTATACCAAAAGAAGCAGTGCCAGAACTGGTCAATGTAAGGTAATCTAATTAAAATCTGCAATTAAAACCTGCCTTTTGCGATAGAGAGGCGAATCGAGATGACAAATAGCCCTACTCCAGATCGTCAGTCATCTGACAAATCTCCTTTGGGATTTGATGAATTTATTGGAATTCTGGTTGCCTTAAGTACGATCGGCACGATATTTTTTTGGGTAACATCTCGCAAGCCAGAAGTATTTAACTTCAAAAATTTTCAAACACCTGCGCTCGTTGCACCGACAAGGGAAGAGCCTAAACTAGTAACGCCGATCGGAGAAGTTCCTTCTCCTGTAAAATCAAATGCGATCGCACCCACTCAGACAGTAGAGCGATCGATCGTACCCAGACAATCAGCGATCCGCACCCAACCAAAAGTTGCACCAGTACCCATACCCGTAGCGCCCCCACGAAAATAGGCTGTTGAACCAGTTGGATTTCAAGATGTTTCTCACAAATACTGGGCGCATCCTTTCATCATCTCTCTTCAAAAACAGGATATTGTCAATGGTTTACCGGGTGGTTATTTCAAACCGAATCAACCATTAACTCGTTCTGAATTTGCCGTCATGCTGGCATCAGCTTTTAATCCAAAAACTAGTAAAAATAACGAGAAATTTAAGGACATTCCTACTAATTTTTGGGCAACTCCAGCGATTAGCAAGGCAAGCGGAAGCGGATTTTTAGAAGGTTATCCAGGTAATATTTTTAGGCCAAAACAATCTATACCTAGAGTACAAGCGATCGTAGCTTTAGCTAATGGATTGAATTTAAAAACACCTGTTAATCCGGACAAAATTTTAAAAAGTAAATATAAGGATGCTACTCAAATTCCTGCCTATGCTAAAAAAGCTGTTGCCGCAGCTACTCAGGCAGGGTTAATAGTCAATCATCCCAATCCCCAAATGTTAAAGCCTAACCAAAAAGCAACTCGTGCTGAAGTAGCAGCTTTGGTTCATCAAGCTTTAGTAAAACAGGGAAAAGTACAAAAAGTTAATTCCAAATTTGTAGTTAAACCTTGATGGTTTAGTTGATTAGAACTTTCCGATTCTGGAGTAAAAATTCAGAATTCGGGAATTGATTGTACCAATTCACTTGCTAGCGTGTCACAAATATTTCCCCTTGCTCCCAGCGATGAAAAGTAAAAGTATAGCTAGGGGCTAGGGGAAGAAGGGTCTAGAATCAAGGCTTTCAGCAATTAAGAATGCCTTAATCGACTTTCGTCGGTTTGTATAACAGCGCTGAAGTGGAATGGTAGCGGTTTCAACCGTCGAGTAAGCTAGTACGATTTCGTCCGGATTTTTTAGCTTGATAAAGTGCGGTATCGGCTGCGGCAATCAATGCGGTTAAACTAGAATTGGAATGAGGAATAACTGCCGCTACTCCTAAACTGAGCGTGACGCATCGCTCGGCTGATTGGGAATGAAAGATGCTTAAATCTTTTACTTGTAAGCGAATTTTTTCGGCAATTTTCCAAGCTTCTTCTAAGAGGGTATGAGGCAAAATGACTGCAAACTCCTCTCCTCCATAACGCGCAACTAAATCTGCCGGACGCTGAATTACGGAACTGATGGCACGCGCAACTTGTTGAAGACAAGCGTCTCCCGCTTGATGTCCGTAAGTATCGTTATAAAGTTTAAAATGATCTACATCGCACAAAATTAGAGATAAAAAACTTTGCTTTTCTAGCAATAAATTCCATTGTTGAGCGAGATAGCGATCGAATCGATGGCGATTCGCCACCCCAGTCAATCCATCGCGAGCGGAAAGTTCTTGCAGTTCCCGATTAGCGGTTTCTAATTGAGTGTATAATTCACCTTGATGGATGGCGATCGCAGCTTGGGTAGCCAACTGAGTTAAAAAGTTGATGTCGCTCTGACGCCACTGCCTGGGATGGCGACATTGGTGAGCGATTAATAAACCCCACATTTGTTCTTGATAGGTGACTGGTACGACTAAGTTTGCGTTGATCTCGTATTTAGTTAGCATATTAAAATAGCACTCGCTTAAATTAGCGTTG
>CAZJJR010000018.1:0-15409 GCA_964546365.1 uncultured bacterium
CAAGGGGAGGGTTGGGTGGGGTTTAGTTGTTCGCAATTCATTTAGGATCGCTATATTTACAAAAAATCCAAATTGTAGTTATAAAGCAGATGGTGGGTTACGGCACGGTTCGTTAATTATTAGTAGAAAATTTTGAATTGATTGCCCGTGCCTAACCCACCCTACAATTGCTTCCCTTTCCCTTTCCCTCCTCCCTCCCCTATGTTTCAAACCACTCGTCGCCGCCTTGCTATCTGGTACACCACCGTTACGGCAGTTTTACTATTATTATTTGCTACCAGCGTTTATTTATATGTTCGCAATACGTTAATCGAACGGATCGACGATACGCTCAATCATGTGGTGGAAGTGGTAGAGCGATCGATCGCGATCGAAGCCAATTCTGGTAGTAACAAATATCACGTTAATTTAGAAGCTAGTTTCCGAGATAATGCCGAAACCGTAGAAGACGATCGCATCGATTTAGAGTGGTTTAGTCCCACTGGTGAATTACTTTGGTCTACTTTTTCCGAACCTTTAAATATTCCCATTTATCCCAATCGTTTGGGCGAGACGGTGCGCGTTGTCAAAGGGGGAGGTAGGAAAACGGGGAGAGTGACTGAAAATTTACCCCTTCGCTTTTCCCAACCATCTAATACAATTCTCTTGCGTCAAATCACCGACAGAGTACAAGTAGGAAGACAAGTATTAGGATATTTGCGAGTTAGCCATCCTTGGTTTGAAGTAACTAAACCCAGCCGTCAATTAGTGGTAGATTTGAGTTTTGGTATCATCGTTATGGTGATTTCCGTAGCAGCAATTGGCTGGTTTCTCTCTGGATTGGCGATCGAACCAGTGCGAGAATCTTACCAAAGTTTAAAACAATTTACCTCCGATGCTTCTCACGAATTGCGAAGTCCGATCGCGATGATTCAAACTAACGTTCAAGTAGCATTAGCCGATCCGGATTTGCAATCCCAGCCCCAACGCCAGCAGTTAAAAGTCATCGAAAGATTAACTCAGCGATTAGGGCGTTTGGTGGATGATTTGCTATTTCTTGCCAGACAAGATAGCGGCATCGTGCAACCGCGTTTTTCTCCTTGTCCTTTAGATGCTTTATTAATGGAAGTAGTAGAAGAACAACAATTAGTAGCCAAAGAAAAAGCGATCGAACTTTGTTTGCACATTGAAGAAAATCCCGAAGATAAAAGTATGGGTAATTTAGGATGGGGTAAAGGCAAAAAGAATAATTCCCAATTTTCCACTGCCAATTCCCCATTCCCCAATAGTACTTTTGAGGAAATGGAAGAAGAGTTTTTTTCTTTGCATGGAGATTGGGATCAATTGGCGCGATTGTTTACGAATTTGATCGGAAATGCCCTGCAATATACGCCGCCAGAGGGTAAAGTAAACGTGCAGTTGCAAAGAATTATCCGTCGCAGCAATTATCCTCAACTGCAAGTAAAGGTGCAAGATACGGGAATTGGGATTCCAGAAGATGCCTTACCTCATTTATTCGATCGCTTTTATCGCGTCGATCCCGCCCGTACTAGAGTTACCACCACCGGATCTGGCTTAGGATTGGCGATCGCAGCTGCGATCGCCCAAAATCATTACGGTAGCATCCGCATCGACAGCACTCTCAATCAAGGTACGATCGTTACCGTCACCCTACCCCAACATCGATTAGAAATTACTAATTCTTAGTCATTGGTCATTGGTCATTTGTTATCACAAGTTGAGTAGCAGTAAAACTTAGTATTTTTGGAAATTATTTCATCTTCCTTTGGTTAAGTTTAAATTTTCTGAATCAAACAATATTACTAATTAAAAACTTAAATCATATCAACTAGTAGTCCACCAAAGTAGTTTTGAGGGGTTAAAGAAACCCGGTTTTTCTAAAAAACCGGGTTTCTAGCTCCCCACAACCAATCAAAATCAATTTGGCAGACTACTATTGCAATAAAGCCGCAGTAATATATCAAAAATTTCCCCATCTTTTGATATGTCTCCTCTGACAGATGAGCGCCAATCAGCCTCAGATTATCGTCAAAATAACGCAATGTGATATGAGAGGAGCATTTAGAAAATACTATGACCATTGGAATCCGCGAAGATATTGTCTATATTCTTCTCAAGAAAATCAGCGATACCGATAGCAGCCAAGGAATGCACCGGGTCGAATTCAACGAAACAGACTTTGCAGGCAGAGAAATTAGCCCTGCCGAATTTTTAGGGCATTTGGATTATTTAAATCAAAAGCAATATATCAATGCTGAATTTAGCGGCAACGCTTACGGTAATCAGGAAGATGTTCCCGATGCTTTTAATCCGAAAGAAGTCGATGTGAGAATCGCCAATACTTATGGTGCGCCAGATGGCCCATTACCTCATTTAATTACTTTCCAGAAGGCAGAACTAACAGAAAAAGGCCGCAAAATGTTGGAAAAAATGGATAGCAATCTGCCTGAATCGATTAAAGAAGGGCCGAAAGTACCGATTGCTACCAAAGATATGCCTTTCTTAGAAAAAGTAATGCTCAAAGGCAATATATCCGATCCCTTTGATGCTAGAGATATTACAGAAGTTGTCTATCGCACGATGCGCGATATGATGACAAACGAAGCTGTCGAACGAGTAGAAAACGAGCTTCACGAAGAAATCGCGCCTGCTAGAGATAAAGCTTTACAAAATGAAGTAGCAGACCTTTGGAGAGACACCAATCCTTTAGTTAGTTTCTTGAGCAAAGTGCGTCCTCCTTTAATTATTAAATCCGACACTTTTCTGTTCCGAGTACAACAAGAAGCTGGGTTACAACCAGATGTAGCACCAGAAACAGTAGTAAAAGCAGTTTTCTCTGCTACAAAAGACGAATTATCTTCAGAGCGCATTCAAGAAATTGCTAATTTCTTGCCCGATAAAATTCGGCAAATGTGGGATCGAGCCTAACATTAAATCAGTTAACAGTTATTAGTTAACTGTTAACTGATAACTATTAACTGATGACTGTTTACTATCACGTAAAGGAGGTGTTATGAATACACCAAATCTAGAACGGGGACTCAAAAATAGTTTTGGGTTACTGACTGCGATCGCGGGAATTTTCTCGATCGCGTTTTCAGCAACAGCAATGCCACTCGAAAAAGCCGATCGCAATTCCCAATTTTCCCCCGTAGTTTCCCAACAAGCAGAAACGGGTTATCAGATCGGTCAAGTTTATCGAACTCCTGGCAGATCTAGCGTTATCCAACCACCGCTACCGGAATGGCGATCGAATGCCGTCGCTAGAGTAATTCCCACTCAGGGTACGGTAGACGTAGAAGTGATCAACAGAACCAACGTTCCGGTAACCTACGAGGCAATTACTTATACTCCCCAGCGCTCCTTAAGAGGTGGCACAAACACCACTCTCCGCAACCTACCAGCGCCAGTAACCATCACCTTTAATCGCCAAGATGAGGGACTGTTGAACGTCATTCCCCGTACCACTTCTCGAAATGGCGTTTTACAAGTGATTCTGGAAGAACAAAACCGATTGACAGATAAATTAGGTACGATCCGCGTACAAGAAAATGGCCAAGTTTTTCTCAATTAACGATCGAAAAAACCGCTCTTTCACCAACCCCGCCCTGAAGGGACGGGGATCGCCTCGTTACCAGGCTCCGGCCTGGTAACGCTGGTCTCCAGCCTCCACCCACTGCATTCCCAGGTAGAACCTGGGAACAAGCAAAAATCTTTCCCCCTGCCCCCCTGCGCCCTGCCCCCTGCCCCCTACCCCCACTGCCACAATAGTAAAAGTGACAATGCTTAAGTGAAGTGGTATATGGTTTTGATTCGTCCAATCGGAAAACTGCTCTCTACTGACGCGGAAGGGTTTTTGATCGACGACTGCGATCGACAAAAAATATCCTTCCCCTGGACGAATTTAGTAGAAGAACTCCGCCAAACTTGCCTTGATACTTGGAAAAATCGGTTGTCCGGACTTTATTTGCGTGGTTCCGTTCCCCGTGGGTTGGCGATTTTAGGGATTTCCGATTTGGATTGTATTGCAGTCCTGCAAGGAGAAATCGCGACTGACGATCGGGATTTAGCGCAAACGATCGCTCTCACCCTCAAAAAGCGCCATCTTTTCGTTAAAAAAATCGAAATAATCTTGATTAATTCCGCAGAAATTCAACAGCTTAATTCGCCTTGGCCAGCAATTATTCAAACCCAAAGCCTTTGCATTGAAGGGGAAGACCTAAAATTAAAATTACCCAAATATAAGCCGGGAATCGACCTACTTAATCATGCCCTTGACTGGCAATCAGATTTAAATCGTACTTTAACATTTCTCTCAGAATTATCAGTCAATCAAATCAATTTTGCAACCCAAGTAAAAGCTCGCTGCGGATGGATTACTCGTCGCATGGTTCGCACGGGATTTGAATTAATCATGGAACGAGACCAAAGTTTTACTCGCGATTTATATCCCTGTTACGAACGATTTTCCGTCTATTTTCCAGAGCAAAGATCGTCAATGCGAAAAGCCTTAGAGCTAGCCATTGAACCTTCGGAAAATCGGGCGGGTTTACTGGTATTTTTGCGGCAGTTTGGCAGATGGTTAGCCGAGCGAGTCGAGCAGCAATTTCCCGGCAAATTCAATCTCCTGAGTCAACGAATAAAATACCTTGAGTGACTAAATTAGTCAGTAGGGGAATAACTTCTGTTTCGATGTCGAGTGAGGGAGCCCATTCAGCTAAATCTAGCAAACTAAATCCACCGGGGCGAAACAGTTTATCGACTAAATCCGTAGTAATGCCTTTAATGGTTGCTTGTTTCGATCCGACGATAACTTGAGCGTGACGATCGCTAATTTTCAAAATTTGTACGGAATGCAAAGATGAGGTAAAAAAGCGCGTTTCCAGCCCTTGTTGAAAAATGCCGCTTCCCAACTGACTGGGTAAAGCAAAAGGAAGGGGAGGGCGATCGCAATAGCTTAAGCGATGAAGGTAGCGCTCGATCGAATCGGGATTTTGCACGGATTCGATCAGGCGATCGCGTAACATTTCTAGATGTTGTTTAATTTCTGTATTATCTCCTTTGAGAATTAAAGGTAAATTTTGTCTCCATTCTGGAGCTTTTTGGCATTCTTCTAACAACCAACTCAGCCAATTTAAGCCAGTTTGACAATCAATTCCTAACGTTAAATGTAAAGAAGGACTATATGCTTCGCGATCTGAATTACCGCACGCGATCGCATAATGCCAATGTCCGCGAGGAATATATAAAACATCGCCAGGATCGAGCGTACATTGCAAATAAGGGGGAGTATCCGGAGGGACTCGATCCGATGAGCGATCTTGGGAAGTAGGATAGGCGATCGTTTCTGGAAAAACAAACCATTCCTTCTGTCCTTCAATTTGCAAAATCAACACTTCATGAGTATCGAAATGGCAATCAAATCCCTTCAATTCTGTTGGCGAACAGTAAAGATTAATTTGTGTCCGATAGCCAATTTCTCGATTAATTTCGGCAGCAAATGCCGCTAACTCAGGAACTCGTTGGTGAACGCCGTTCACGATCATCGTCGCGCCTTGTTGGAGAAGATCGCACCACCGCTCGGGCTGAGCTTCAGGTAAAGTTTTTCCATCCAGAGAAAAGCGTAAATCGGGATATTTAATTTGGTGAAAATTTAGCAGGTAATTGAGATGTTTCCAAGAGAATAAATGCTGTAATTTCGTCGGAGTTTCGGCGGGAATCCAAACGGCTTTTCTTGTCCAGTCTTCTGTTAAAAACTTCTCAACAGAATAGGGTGTAAGAAGATAGCCTAGTGATTTCATAATCGATTTAAAGCAGATATTTATTTCGGCGCTGGGAAAACTGTTTTGGGAAAGGGATGCAGGGGCGATATTTGTAAAATTTTCCCTTTCCCTCCCGATCTAAGCCTTATTTATGCTAACTTCTGAGCCGAGTGGATTTTTGATCGACATCTTGACTGGTGTCAAAGTTGCGATCGGAATTAGCCACGATCGTTGGTTCTGGAGAGCTAGAATCGAGATTAATCACTTCTAGTTCGAGCGGAGAATGGGATAAAGTATCCTGCTGGAGAGTAGGAGATGCAGATTCAGCAGGAACTGCTAACAAAAAGCTAGCATGAGCACTCAGAAATAAACCCATTAACAATTTTGAGTTTTTGATGTACATCATAAAGCAAATTTCCTCAATTCATCAATGTGTTTGTAGTCAGCTTTGCTGCCATTTTGCTTGAAGATAATGACTGAAAAATGACAGGGGAACTAACCTAACGTTCCGGCAAAATTTCTAGCACTTCGCCTAATAGGATCGCTTCCGTCCTCGTGTCTTGCAAGATACGAGCGACAGCGATCGCTTCATGATAACTTCTCCTGGCGTCGCCGTACTTACCGACTAAGAGGTAAAGTTTAGCTAGCGATTGCAAAGTCGTAATTTCTTGACGGCGATTTTCGGTACTGCGATCGATCGCCAAACGATCTTCCAATAGCTCGAAAGCTCGGATATACTGCCCGGTAGAACTGTACAGAGACACCAAAGAATCGATCGCGCGATACTGATTGGGGCGATCGAGGGCTGCCTCAGCAACGATCCTCGCCGCACCGTAAGCACCGATAATATCTCGAAAATCCTGACTTCTCGGTACTGGATGAGGAGTTCTCGCACGATAAGCATCTCCTAAATTATTCAGCGTATTAGCTTTACCGATCGGTTCTCCAGCGCGATTTCGATAAATTAAAGCTTCTTCATATAATCTAATAGCTTGGTTGTAATCGCGATTGCCAAACGCCGCCAATCCCAAATTGCTCAGAGATAAACCAATTCCTTCCGCATTATTTATACTACGAGCGATCGCCAACGCTTCCTCAAAAGTAGTTCTCGCCCCCGGAATACTACCCCTTCGCAATAAAACCGTACCGATATTATTCAAACCATAAACTTGTCCTGGCAAATCTTTGTTATCGCGAGCAACTGCCAATCGTCGCCGCAAAGCTTCCTCTGCATTTTGGTAATCTCCCAAAGCGGCATAAGCCAACCCAATAAAATCATAAACTCTTCCGACTGATTGAAAATCACCAATTTGATGATAAATTTGGGCTGCCTGCATCCAATAAGGAATTGCTTTATCCAAATTACCTTGCAGCTGGGATTGTCCGCCGAAACGAACTAGCATATCCGCGCGATCGCGCAATTCCCCTTGCGTACCGTTATTAATGCGAATATTTAATTGTTCGTTCAGATCCGATGCACCTAAAAGTAAAAAGTAAAAAGGTAAAAGTAAAAAGAAAAATTTAAATGGGGAATGGGGAATGGAGAATGGGGAATGGAAAATGGGGAATCGCTTTGAAAAAGGAGATTTTTTCATTGCCAATTTTTTATTAACTGTTCTCCATTTTTCGAGCTTTTGCGGTATTCCTTTCATAAGTTACGTTCATTTAAATTCACATTTTCATGCCTCAGTAACAATCGTCAATTGGACACCGATATTAACGATTGAGTGTTGAGAAGTTAAATGGTTCGATTGCATTTTAAACTTCTTCCCTAGCCCCTAGCCCCTAGCCCCTAAATTAAAGGAGTTGCGATATCAATTTCCGGATCTTCCTGCGCTGCTGTTTCTTCTTCTCCAAAATAGATGGTGCGAATATCTGCTGGCAAGACTTGATGCAATTGTTGCAATCCGATTTGTAGCAATTCTCTAATTTGGGCGGGGGGAATGGCTTCTCCTTCTGCTTGCAAATAAGCGGCAATCCGGGATTCGCTCCAGCGAAAAGTTTGAGACATCACTACTAATAAACGTGCCAGAGGATCGAGCATATCCAAAGCTTGTTCGGTGTAGCACCAAAGAGGGGGGGAAGCTTTGCCTAAAGAGTAATCGATCGACTCGACAGGCGGTAGTTCTGCTTGATTGATGCACAAAGCGGTGATATTAATCAGCCAGTTTTGGAGGTTAAAGTTTTCCATTCCCGGTACGCTGCTACCCCGCAAGTCGAGTTCGCCTAATGCGTGATAGATATGTCGCCAGGTGATGGCAAACAAGTAGTCTGCTTGGACTGGCGATCGCCCGGAGTGAGCGATTAAAGTGTAAACGATCGGACTGTAGCGACAGAAAATCGCCGTAAAGTATTTACCTTCTTCGGGATGGCGCTGAAACAGGGTCAGCAGTTCGCGATCGCTGTAGTGAAACAGCGCTTTGATAATGGGATGATTGCTTTCGGGAAAATGGGGAATCTGCACAATAGTTTAACCAGTGTTTCGTTAAACCTAATTTAATCCAACCCCATACTACACTGGGGATTGACGATCGGCGATGGGCGATCGAGAAATTATTGCTAGGGACTAGGGGCTAGGGAAGAAAGAAGAGGAAAGAGGGAACTATTATCAAAGGTTTCAGACATTAAAAACGTCCTAATTACCTTGGTTGTTGTTTAACAATGGCAATTTAATTGTAAAGGTGGCTCCCATTCCTACGCCAGCGCTTTCCCCATCGATCGTACCGCCGTGCAACTCCACCAAATAACGCGCCAACGTCAATCCCAGCCCTAATTCTCCGTTCGATGGAGAGGAATGGTTCTCCCCTTGGCGAAATGGCTCGAACAGATGGGGTAAAAATTGAGGATTTATGCCAACACCAGTATCTTTAACCTGAATTTGAATATAATCAACTGATGATTGAGAATATAAACTGTTTTTCTCTTCTTCGCTGTCTATATCAATTTCTAGCTCTTCATTGCTGATTTTTTCTAAAGAAAGTCGCACGTCTACCCGTCCGCCATCGGGAGTATACTTAACGGCATTAGAGAGCAAATTCCACAATACTTGTTGTAAACGATCGCGATCGCCCATAATTTCCGCTTCCGTACATTCGATCGCTGATTCCAATCTAATATTTTTGGTTTCAGCCAGGGGGCGCACCAAATCCGTAGCGCCGTAAATCACCAACACGGGGTCTAGGGGGCGCAAATTTAACTGGAAATTGCTTTCCATCATCCGGGAGATCTCTAAAATGCGATCGCTTACCTGTAGCTGATATTTGGCATTGCGCTCGATCGTTTCTAGCAGTCTTTTTAAAGTTCCTTCCTCAAATTTCGAGGTACGATGCAGCAAACCGGCGCACCCCATAATCACGTTAAGAGGCGTCCGCAATTGATGGGAAACCATTGCCAAAAAGCGGTCTTTAATTTGGTTGAGTTTCGCCAATTCTTCGGCTTTTTGTCTGAGGTCTGTTTCGATTCTTTTGCGATCGGTAATATCGATAGAAACGCCAGTAATACCGATAATATTCCGCTCGGAATCCCGCAACGCTTCCACTCTCAAATCCAAGTAAACTTCTTCTTCATTAATATTTACTTTGATTTCTTCTCGAACGCCAACACCGCTTGTCAAGACCCGACTCTTAAGTTCCATCACCCGCAGCGCATCTGATGAAAACATTAACTCCACATCGGTTTTTCCTAAAAATTCCTCGATCGAGTATCCTAACTGGGGGTTGTAAATCCAAGTGTAGCGAAGGTCTCGGTCTTGATTAAATAAAATAATCGGGTAAGTAGCTAGCGCCATCCGAAAGCGATTTTCACTCATTTTACGTACTGCTTGTGTTTGTTGGCTTTCGGTAATAAGTTGAGCAAAACCAATCACTCGTTCTGGATAACCATCTTTATTTCGTAAAATTAAACCTTGGTCGCAGATCAATATATATTGATTGTTTTTATGAAGAATTCGATATACCAACTGAAATCTAGTTTGATTGCCTAAAGCTTCGCAAATTTTAGCCCACGTAAGAGGACGGTCATTGGGATGAATGCGATCGTTCCACCAATCACTACTTGGCTCTACCTCTTGGGGAGTATAGCCCAAAAGAGCAAATATATTATCCGTTCTTTCCACCCGGTTGGTAGCAATGTCCCAATCGTAGATCGTCCCATTTACCGCCAAGGTAGCTAACTGCCGGAGATCGATCGCCTTTGTCAGTTCTTCCTTTTGCTGGCGATCGTTCAAGTTAGTCGGACAGCCAACACCACTTGGCACTAGTTCCACCGTAGCAGTAGAGATTACTGTAGAAGAGCTTGGAGAGAAATCGCTAGTTTTATTGGTTACCGCATCTTTAGTAATATGGGTATATTTAGGGAGAGAAGTAGTAGCCAATACCTGCTCGCGAATATCCCGCGATCGATCGACCTTCTGCAACGCCGCAACTTGATTGCGAAGTTCTTCCACCTCGGCAATCAGTTCCTCTTTCGTCTTATCGCCATCTCGTGCTGAATTCATCAGATTTGTTTGCTTGCGTGTAAGAGACTACATTTAGTCACACAAGAAAAACTGGCCAATTTCCGTGTATTTTTCTATCAAAAGTTAGATATAAGATTGCTGTAATGCGTTCTCTTATCTATCTAATGGTACATGACATTGACAAATCGTTGCCATTTTAACTGGTTAAGAATCGGTAAAAAAAGTCAGGAGTGGCGTGAGATGGGGGGATGGGAGAGGAAAGGGGCTAGGGAGCAGGGGGTAGGGGGCAGGGGGCAGGGGAGATAAATATAATAAATTTTCATCCTTCAGACTTCATCCTTCAGCCTTCATCCTTTCCCCCTGATAGACTAGAAACAAATAAGATGGTATATGTCTGCTCGCAAATTCCCTTAAGTGCAACTAGTTCTTCTCACCTTATAAGTTCATGGTTCCAGTTACCTTTATTCCTACACTGCATTTGTCCGCTTCCTTCGGTGTATTCTTAGCTTGGCTACCGATCGATAGCCTGTTTTCCACCCAAGGAATCATGGTGATGCTACTGGTAGCTTATGCAGGTGCCATGTGGATGTTCCTCACCAGTGCGCCGAAAGTTTATACAATTATGGTCACGGATCTAGAAATTGCCCGACAAATGTATGAAGGGTTGCTAGACCTACCAGTGGCAGACGTGCCTTTGCATTATTACTACAATTACGAGCAAACCTTAGGTACTACTGGCATGGACCCGCTTTACATGGCAGGGAATCCCACTTTATCCACTAGCACTAAAGCATTAAATCAACCAGATGGTCTTTGGTATCAATTAAAGAAAAATACTCAGTTGCACGTTATTTCTGGTGCTAGTTTAGGAGAAAAAGAGCGGCAACGCCATGTTTGTTTCGATCGCGATTGCTTAGAACAAGTCCTGATGCGCGTCCAAGTCCGAGGCTTAAAGCACAAAATCCGCCGGGAAAAACCACTAAACTTTTTAGTCAAAGATTTAGATGGTCGAGTCATCGAAATGGCAGAAGTTTCATCATAAAGGATGAAGGGTGAAGGATGAAGGATGAAGTTTGAAGTTTGAAGTCTGAATTGAGAATTCTCCAACTCAGGAGTTAGAATTCACAAAATTTCCTCTTTCCCCCTGCCCCCTGCACCCCATCTCTCCATCCCCTTCACCTAATCCTCGCCTTTTTCTGGCTTGAGAAGCGGGAATGCTATTACATCTCGGATACTGGCAGAATCAGTTAACAGCATCACCAACCTGTCGATCCCGATTCCCAAACCACCCGTCGGCGGCATACCATATTCCAAAGCAGTCAGAAAATCTTCATCCACGCTATGCGCTTCCAAATCACCTGCTGCTTTACGCGCTGCTTGTGCTTCCAAACGTTCTCGCTGATCTAAAGGATCGGTCAATTCCGAGAAACTGTTCGCCGTTTCTCTTCCCACGATAAACAACTCGAATCTTTCTACTAAACCGGGTTGGGAACGGTGTGGTTTCGCCAAAGGAGAAATTTCTACCGGATAATCTAACACAAAAGTAGGCTGAATCAGCGTTTCTTCTACCTTCTGCTCGAACACTTCATTGAGCGCTTCTCCAAGCGAGTTACAATCTTCTAAACCCTCAACGCCAAACTCGTGAGCAACTTGTTGCGCTTCATGAAGAGTTTGGAACTTGCTAAAATCAAGTCCGGTTTTCTCTTTTACTAACTCGTGCATGGTAACGCGACGCCAAGGAGGAGTTAAATCGATCTCCGTTCCTTGATAATTTATTTGCAGCGTACCCAACACTTCTCGTGCGGCGTTAGTAATCAGCGCTTCCGTCAGCGCCATCATATCATTGTAGTCAGCGTAAGCTTGGTAAATCTCGATCGTCGTAAATTCCGGATTGTGGCGAGTGGAAATACCCTCATTGCGGAAAATTCTTCCCATTTCGTACACTTTTTCAAAACCACCCACAATTAATCGCTTCAGATGTAACTCCGTTGCAATTCGCAAGAACAACTCCATCTCTAGAGTATTGTGGTAAGTAATGAAAGGACGCGCCTCTGCACCACCCGCTTCCCCTTGCAAAACCGGAGTTTCGATTTCCATAAAACCCCGCGCATCCAAATAGCGGCGAATCGATGCCGTAATTAAAGCACGACGGCGGAAAGTTTCTCGCACTTTCGGATTGACGATTAAATCGACATAACGTTGGCGATACCGCTTGGCAATATCTGTCAATCCGTGCCATTGATCTGGTAAAGGCAACAACGATTTAGTGAGAATAGCATACTGCTTCACATAGACTGATAATTCACCTTTTTCAGTCCGTTTGATTGTCCCTTTCACACCGATGATGTCCCCTAAATCGGTGAGTTGTTTGAGGTGGTTGAAAGCTTCCGGATCGATTTGTGCCATGTTTTCCTGGATGCGGTTTTTATCCAGGTACAACTGAATCGTTCCCGTTTCGTCCTGCAAACTGAAGAAAGCAAGTTTTCCGAACACGCGACGCGCCATAATACGACCAGCTACGGCAACTTCTACATCTACTTCTTCGCCGTTGGATAAGTTAGCGTATTTCTCTTGCAGTTCTGCTGACTGGTGGGTAGATTCCCAGCGATAGGCGTAGGGATTGAATCCCAGTTGCTTGAGTTGTTCGACTTTCTGTAGTCGAGTAGCGCGAATTTCATCTCGCGTGGAGTGGTGTTCTTGTGGGGATTGTTGGTCGGACATGATCGAGGACTTTTAGGGACAATTGACAATTATAGAATGGTTGCCGCTTAGAGGCTGCTGATAAATCAAAGATTATGTAGGGTGCGGGATGGCGTTACCGATTTTGACCGTCACCCACCGCCTTTGGTTAACGGTGCTTTACGCTTAAGCTAACGCACCCTACACATTTAAGGCGATCTAAATTGTTGGGTAGTTAAGGAAAGAGAACTTGGTAATGATTCTAGTCTTTTTCTACTTTTTTCTAAAGCTTTACTATCTAATTCCCCTTTATTTTTAGCTTTCAGTAAGGCAGACATCGCTTCATAATATAAGTCTTTATCAAAAGAAAATAAGATTAAATCTACTCCAGCATTAATCGCTTTTACAGTGGCAAGCTGTAATCCTTCTTTACTACCATAGACAGCTTGCATACTAAAATCATCTGTAACTAGTATGCCATCATACTGCCAGTTGTTTCTAATAATACCTGTCACTACTGGTTGGGAAAATGATACTGGAGATCGATCGTCGATCGCTGTTAACTTAACGTGACCCAGCATTGTCATAGCTTGGGAATTGCTCATTACCTGGCGAAATGGCACCCAGTCATCACTATTTAATTCATCTATAGAAGCAGTTAACTCAGCATCAGCGATATGAGTATCGTTACTTACTCTTCCCAATCCGGGAAAATGTTTAATAGTACATCTGACTCCATATTTTTCCAGGGTTTGGCAATACCATAAAGCTACTTTAGCTACTACTTCTTTATCTTCCGAAATAGCTCTTTGATACACTTTCGTAAATTTATCATTTGGATTGATAATTCCCTTGTTCAAATCTACTACAGGAGCGAAATTAAGGTTAACTCCTAATTCGGATAATTCTCGGCCATGCGTTTGAGCATATTTAATTATTTCATCTTTTTTTAACTCTATATTTTTTTCTTCTTTGATAAGTTGTGATATTTGAGGCAATTTAGTTAAAGGAGGCGATAAGCGTGAGACTAATCCGCCTTCTTGATCCGCCGCTATCCACAAAGGAGGTAAGTTTTGAGAACGTCGAATGTCTTGCAAAATTTGGATTTCTTGCTGGATCTCTTGCTTGGTTTTATTTCTAATATTTCTAACCGTGATGAACACGCCACCAATTGCTTTTTTAGCGACAAGCTCTTTAACTTCTGAAAAGTCTCGATAACCAACTACAAAATGACGACCTAATTCTGCTAATTTATTCGGTTCGGCGTTGAGTACGTACTGTTTGGTTAGGATAAATCTATTTTGGATAACCAATACAGTAGAAAGAGCGAGGGAAGCGATCGCTAATATTAAAAACCTGCTAATTTGCCTTTGCTTATTAGTTTTTTTAAATAAATTAATTGACTGATAAATGATTAATCCTAGCCCGCCTAAAACCACAGTCCAAAACGATAAAGCTCTCCAATTAGCCCAAAAAGGTACTCGAAAATAAACAGCAATCAATAAGAGTACTAACCCTAAAAACAATTGCGTTATTTTTAGTAATAAAATTATTATTTTCCTAAAGCGTATACTAGCAAACCATCTCTTTAGAAAGTTCATTGGCATCATTGTCATGCTCTCTGAGTAATTCTGGCAAGGTAAAGTAAAAAGTGCTGCCGCTACCTGGAATGCTTTCTACCCAAATATTTCCTCCGTACTGATGCACGATTTTCCGACAGATTGCTAAACCTAGCCCAGAACCACTTTTTTCCCGTGCATCAGAAGGGTCTACCTGTTTAAATTGGTGAAAAATTGACACTAATTTATCTGAAGGAATACCTCGCCCGATATCTTTAATTTTAAACAATACGGTCATGGGATTAGGTGATGATGCCAAGAAGTCAGGAGTGTCGCGAACAAATTCATCAGGTATATCTATTGTATTTGCTGCTTTCACTTCATTACTTAGCCATACCGTACTACCAGGTGGTGAAAATTTAATCGCATTACTAAGTAAATTAGTTAAAACTTGAATAATCCGATCTGGATTAACATAGTAATATACAGTAGTAGTTGAAATCGATAAGTTTACTTTTGCCTGTTCTGCCATTGCTTGCATTATTTCTGTAGCTTGTACTATCAGATCGGCTATATTGCATTTTTGTAGTGATGCGCTATCTACGCCCGAATTAATTTTTTCTAAATCTAGAATGTTATTGAGCAGGCGCACTAAGCGATCGGTATTATTAGCAGCAATTTCTAGTAACCGTTTTCCTTGGGGTTGCAGGTAACCAAAACGACCGGAATTTAAAAGACCTAATGAAGCGTACATGGCAGTTAGTGGCGTTTTTAGTTCGTGACTGAGGAAGGAAATCAGTTCATCTTTCTTTTTTTCTGCTTCCTGACGGGCAACAATTTCTTGTCGCAAGTAGTCGTTTTGTTTTTGTAGTTTAGTTTGCAAACTCTTGATCGTGAGTTGAGTTTTGATCCGCGCTACTACTTCTTCTAAATGAAACGGTTTAGTAATGTAA
>CAZJJR010000018.1:15470-41407 GCA_964546365.1 uncultured bacterium
AATCGGAATGTCAGAAGTTTTTTTTTTTTTTTTTAATTTTTGACATACTGCATAACCATTCATTTCTGGCATCATGATATCCAGCAATATCAAATCTGGCGGTTCGACAATTGCTGCATTGATAGCGAGTTGTCCGCTAACGGTTTTTTGAACTTTGTAACCCTGTTGGCTCAGAATAGTACCTAAAAATCGCAAATTGTTCGGTTCGTCGTCAACCACTAGTATTTTAATTGGTTGATTATTCATAAATTAATCTAATGTTTGAAGTTTAATTATGGTAGTCGTAAATCGAGTTTTGCTTAGGGCATTCGTCTTAAGTGTATCAAAAATATCAGACTCTAAATATCTAAACTAACGACTGCGATCTCAAGGGGATGTTCTAGGGTGAATTGGTAGTAGAGTTCTTGTTTATACTGCCGTTTAGATCGCGGTTGGAGAGTCAGCAGCCATTCTAACTGACCCATTTGGCCCAATTGAATTTCTGGATGGGTAGAAAGTAAGCGTACTTTGATTTGTTCGTCGCGGCTGATCGGTAATTGCTCGATTAGTCTGAGAGTGGTTTTGCTCGATCGCAAGTTACTCACTCCTATCTTATAAGCATAAGTTGTACGACGATAATTATTAATTATTTCTACTTCTCGCTCCACCAAAACTCTCTCTATGCTTACTCCTTCATCAACCCCCAGATTTACTTTAAACTCTTGACCGGGTGCAACGGTTGGTAATTGGGTAGTGCCGACGAGGGTATTATCTCTGATAATATAAGCCTTACCGGGTAATAATGTCACGCCATTTGAACGATTGGTAACGGTAGCTTCCAGATAAGCAAAACTGATTAATCTCGGTATGGCGGCATACTCTGTACGACAAGGATAATTATTGGTCAAAATAGTTACTTTATGAGGCGCACCGTCACTGGGAATGGTGCTAGTGCGATCGAGACGAAACGTTACTACGCTACCGGATTTACTGGCTTGATTTAGCATTCTTTGCGCTACTACTAAATCGTGTTTTTTAGTAGCATCATTCTCTTCTGCTAGTAAAGCTTCTAATTCAGTAAAAATATCATCCTCTGATTGAGCAGAAATTGCCGATGGAAAATCATTTTTGCGTCCGCTAATATACCAAGGTTCCAATTGCGGAGGCAAAATCCCCAAGGCAGGTTTAGCAGTAGAAAATGTCAGATTTACTTCTGTCCAATCTTCACCAGTTTTTTGTCTGATTTCTGCCAAATAATCAATCTTAATTTGATTATTATTAACGTTAGTTCGCAAGTCATAGATAGGAGTCCAAATTACCCGATTTACTAAATACGAAATTTCTAGCTGAAAATCCCCAGCACTCTCAGGTTCTATAGAAACAATAATGTTATAACTGGAATAAATTTCTTTAGTAGTCGGTTTTTGTAAATTCCTAAGTTGTTGAACTAAAATTTCTGTCTGTTTGTCTATATCCCTTAACTGCTTCTCTAGTTGGGCAATTCCATTAGCATAATCACCGTATTGTTCTCCTAAAAAGTTTAATAAATCTTTGATTTCATCTAAATTTAACTGAGGAGTAGCAAATGAACCTGCAAAGCGTTCCAATGATTTCTCACTAAATCCTTCTATAAAATTTCGTTGCAGTTGCACGGCTGATAATTGGTCTTGAATATTCCGCTTTTGCTGCTCTAAATATTTGATTTGACGAGAAATTTGTCCTATTTTTTCTGTTAAAGGTTCGCTATCAAATATATTTTCTACCTGCACGGCTAATATTTGTACTGGTACTGTACCGATACCCCTCACCCGGAGTGATTCTGTTTGAAAGCTTAAAGGAAGCCCGGTAATAATTAATTCCTTTTCTTCTCCCGTCAGCGTTACTGTACCGCGCTTGGTAACTAATGCTTGATTTGGATAAATTGTTACGTTAGAAATTCTGGTATTGATTGTTGTCATTGGTCATTTGTCATTTGTCGAAAGAGAACACTGATTAGTTAGCGGTTGCTTGAAAAAAAGACCACCAACTAATCAATATTTAGCAGCTACTTTTTTAATCAGGATTCTTTTTATAACGATCGATTTCTTTTTGCAATTCTTCTATTTGCCGACGTAACTCGTCTACTTGAGTTTGGGGATTTTCTGCTGTTACGTCAACGGCTCCTTCAGCGGCTGATTGTTGGTAATTTCCACTGCGAATATTGCGATATTCTGGTGAATTTGACCATTGTCTTATGTAACCAATTCGTTCTACTAAAAAAGGATGGCTGAGGAAAACACCTTGAGCTAAGTTGTTATAAAGGAGAAATTTGTAAACTTGATTCAACCCATCTTGATCGAGTTCTTCATATCGTTCTGATTGGCGAATAAATTCCTGTAAGCTAGATTCATGTTGATATTTCATGCTACCGCCAGCCAGTTTCATCATCGCTTGCATGACAGGAGTGATATCATCAAGTACTAACAAAGCTGCGCGATCGGCTGATAATTCTGAGTTACGTTTCCACTCATAAAAAGCATAAATCAAACCGCTACCAATCAAATTACCTAAACCAAAGGTCATTTCACCAATCATAGTGGCAGTGGTAATTACCCAAAGCGCCATTTGAGTGAGGATAGTATGACCGCATTTAATATGTCCTAATTCATGGGCAATTACCGATCGCAATTCTGCTTCGCTCATTAAATCTAATAAGCCAGAATTGAGTACGATGGTAGGGCGTTCTTGTCCTAAAGCGTAAGCATTAGAAAGGGGATATTGACTGATAAATAAAGATGGTTCTGGGTAAATGTCTAAATCCCGCACGCATTCCCGAAACATTTGGTAAACTGTAGAATATTGCCGTGGCCCTACTTGAATGCTGTTACCCATGTGATAGATAAACTGAGGGCGTTCGTAGAGAAATTCGACAAATTTACGGGCAACCAGATCGAAACCTGGTAAACTGCGTAAGGCTTGCTCGGCTTCGCGATCGAGCGGGTGACGAAAAGCTTCGCTAGAGATTCCTTTATAGGTTGGCATAATGACCCTTCTGGTATGGGCGAGACTTAGATAACCTATCTCTATTATTGTCTAAGGATTTAAGGGTAGCACTCAATACTACTTGGTTAATAAAGTGGCGATTGGATTGCGCGATCGCAAAACCCAACCATCTTATGTATAAATTAGCTCAAAGACGATTCAAATATTTTTTCTTTATTTTATCGAATATTCTCTGCACCGTCAATTTAGCAATCCTACTTTTCGTTAAATTTTTGATATTTGGTTGGCAGTGCGATCGGCTATCAAAAAACTCATTGATTTCCGTAAGGATGACTTGAAAACGTTTGATGATGTTTTGCGATCGATATTCTGCCAAAACCATTTCCGATAACCCTAATGAAGATGAATTATTCACCACTTTCAAAATGCGCTGCACATCATACTCTTTAGAATATCCAGCAATCTTATAACAATTAAATCCCGGATCTAAATAATCAGACAACCCCCCATTCACGCTAGAGAAAACTTGACAACCACAAGCAAGCGCCTCCATCGGTTGCAAACCAAAACCTTCACTAACTCCCTGCAAAGCCCAATACTCAGCCGAATCATACAAATAAACCTTTGCCCGGTTAAATAAACCAGGCAAATCATCTATATATGAATCCACAACAAAAACATGACATTTTTCTTGTAAAGCCGGAATTAATTCTTTCAGCAAATATTCAGAAGATTTCCTAGCTTGGACTAAAACATCAATATCTCGCCGAACATTGAAATTTTGGAAATCATCAGAAATTTGATTGGGTAAATAATAAACTAATGAATTAGGTGATTTTTGTCCCCAATATCCCATCGTGTTGCGGCTAACTGTGATGATGGGAATTCTAGCAGGTAGCGTAAATCCATAACCCGAACTATGGGCATGATAAATTACATTGTAATCCTTTAGTTTAGCAACCAGTTTGGGTATATCAAATCCCCAACTAATTACGAAAATGATATCTTCTAAGTTTTTTTCCTTTAGTACATCATCTAAAAATAGAGTATCTTTTTCCCGCTGGCGATAAGTCACAACCTCAGCAGGGCAAATTTGTTGCGCTAGATGGAGAGTTTTCAATTCTGCCCAAAGACCGCCGCAGGAAAATTTGCCGCCCGTTCCGGGAACTAAGAAGTAGAGTTTTCTCATTTGGGTATTTTGTGAAATTTAAGCAAGAGCGCCTGGGGTTGAAATCCCAGGTTAACAGTCCACACCGCCTGGGGTTCAAACCCCAGGCTAATAGCGAAAGTCCACTTAAGTGGACTAAATACTAAATATTAATCGTTCAGTCCATTTTAATGGACTTTTGCTATTAGCCCGGAAATTGATTTCCGGGCGGGTGTGGAGGTTAGCATTAATCGATTTGATTTTCCAACACCAGTTAATTCACTGACCGATAGCGAAAGTCCACTTAAGTGGACTAAATGCTAAATATTAATCTTTCAGTCCATTAAAATGGACTTTTGCTATTAGCCCGGAAATTGATTTCCGGGTGGGTATGGACGGTAACATTGAGCAATTTGATTTTCCAACACCAATGGATTCCCTGGCATATTTAGGCTGTGCTTTTATCGAAAATAAGAACAAAAATTTGTGTTAGAACAGACACAAGCTCATCAGCACCAGGGAAACAGAGATGGCGAGAAATCGTTTAACCATCACCCACGAAAATGATACGATTCACCTATCTTGGCAACGGGGACAAGAAAGCACACGCTTTGCCGATGCTGTCCCTTTCCAGCATCCCTTTGATGAACAAGCGCTGACAGAATTGCGCTGGTATCTGGAAGAATTTCTCAGATTTCCCTACGGTATTGAACCAGATAAAGCCAAAAAAATCGAGCAGAAGTTGCAGGAATGGGGAGAACAGCTATTTTCCCTAGTATTCCGCAGCAGCGAGAAGGCGCGGCAATTTTTTCAGGCGGCGACTTGGGACGGGTTGAATCAGTGCCAACTTAGTATAACTTCCGACGATCCGGCGGTGCTGAATTTGCCTTGGGAGTTGCTATATTCGCCAGATGACCGAAAATTTCTCGCGCCATCCCTTGCCCAAATGTATCGCAGTCTCAGCGATTATAAGGTGCGGGGAGAAATGGCGGAAATGCAGCAAGAAAAATTGAATATTTTGCTGGTAATTGCGCGTCCTCTGGGAGAGAAAGATATCGGTTTTCAAACTATTGCTCGTCCGATGTTGGCAGCGCTGAAAGAAATTCGGCAACAAGTTAATCTGAAAGTATTGCGTCCGCCCAGCTTTCAGGAATTTGAACGGGAACTGAATAATCATAAAGGTTTTTATCACATCGTTCATTTTGACGGACATGGGGAATTTGACCCCAACAGCGTGGGATTTCAGCACTCTTTTGGCGGTGCGGGACAGGGTTTACTCGTATTTGAAAATCCCGATGGTTCCCCACAATATATTACTGCTGCCCAAATTGCCCAGAGTTTAACAGATTGCGGCGTGCCGATATTCGTGTTGAATGCTTGCAAATCAGCGCAAGAGGGAAGCGAACCTTTTTCATCGGTAGCGACGCGCTTGGTGGCGGAAGGTGCAAAAGGCGTGGTGGCGATGGCTTATTCCGTTTACGCTGTCGGTGCGAAGCATTTTATCGGGCGGTTGTACGAACAATTGGTGCGAGGAAAGAGTTTAGCGGAGGCGGTAGCAGCGGGACGTTTGGAAATGTTGAATCAACGCTTGCGCCCCAGTCCCAAAGGCGATTTGCCGTTGCAAGATTGGTTAGTTCCGGTGCTATATCAGCAGCAATTTTATCAGCCGTTTACTGTCTCCAATTCAGATACAATTCCCGACATTGACGATTTGTTAGAACCTACCACCAAGTTGATAGAAATACCAGCCGAGGGAACTTACGGTTTTGTCGGGCGAGATTACGATATTTTGCGGTTAGAACGGGCGTTTCGTCAAAACCAAATCGTGCTGTTGCAAGGCATGGCTGGAGTGGGCAAAACTGAGTTAGTATGTGGCTTTGCGCGGTGGCTGGAAGAGACGCAGGGACGCGCCGGACTGATTTTCTTTACTTCCTTTGAACGAGGTGCGGGACTGAGTGCGGTGGTGAATCAAGTGGGGCGGGCAGTTTGGGGCGATAAGTTCTCCCAGTATCCCACGGAGAAACAACGCACGGCGGTACTGCAATATCTGAAAACTCAGCCTTGTCTGCTGATTTGGGATAATTTTGAGCCTGTGGCGGGGTTTCCGACTGGAAATGAACCGCTTTTACCTGCGGATGAACGAGATAATTTGCAGCGATTTCTCAAAGAATTGCGCGGTGGAAAATCCTGGGTGCTGATTACCAGTAGGCGCGAGGAACGTTGGCTAGATTGCGGTTATACGTTATTAAATCTGAAGGGATTGGATGAGAAGGATGCAGAAGAGTTTGCAGCCAAGGTGTTGCGAACTGTGGGAGTTGATAGGGCGAAATTGCCGAAAGAATATTTGGAACTGTTGAAATTGTTGGGGGGACATCCGCTATCGTTGCGGGTGGTTTTACCGCATTTGAAAACGCAAAGTCCGGTGCAGTTGATTGAAGATTTGCGGCAGGGAGGCGATAGGTTTAAAGGTGTGGAGGAGGAAGGGAGAGATAAGTCTCTAATTGTGTCGTTAGATTATTCGTTTGCAAGGTTGTCGGAAAAGTGTCGGCGGCATTTGCCGTTTTTGGGTTTGTTTTGTGAGCGAGTAAGTGCGGAGTTACTAGCTCATCTTTCTCATGAAAATCCTGGTAATCCTTTTACGTCTGTATATCATACTCTTTTTGAAGAAAATCCCCAAAAACATGATTGGATAGTAGTTCTAAATGAAGCAGTGGAGGCAGGGATTATAGAATATCTTGGTCAAAGTGTTTACAAAATTCATCCTACTCTTCCTTGGTATTTACGCCAACAATTATTTAAACATTATTCTCAAGCTGATATCAACGATTTAGAAAAAGATTTGATTGGCTTTTATGCAGGATTAGCTGATAGGCATTATCAAGAAATGGTTAGCAATACTCAGTATGCAATAAGGCTATTAGCAATTGAAGAGCCAAATTTATTACAAAATTTATTGTTAGCAGAACAGTACCAAGACTGGGGTCGTGCTAACTCAATTTTGCAAGCACTGGGAGAACTTTATGAACGCCAAGGCCGCATATTAGAGTTTAAGGCACTTAGACAACGAGTAATCAGCAAACTTGGGATAAACTTAGCAGATGCTAGAGAAAAAGGTCAAGATGCCTTTCATTTGTGGACTTACATAAGAGGTGTTGATGCTAATGAAGCAGCTCTAAGTGCTGACTGGGAAAAAGCAGATGAAATTTATAAAGATATATTAAATGAACTCATAACTTTAAATGAGCCATCAGTCGGTAAAGATATTGCTGCTTTTACTCATAATATTGGTTATATTGCAGAACAAAGACGAGATTTCAATCAGGCTTTAAACGATTACCAAAAAGCTTTGAAAATTTATGAAAATGCTGGCGACCAACACCGTGCAGCTTATGAGTATTTCCATTTGGGAATATTAGCACATAAACAAGGCTATTTTGCTCAAGCCAGAAAATATTATGAAGTAGCTCTTGAAATATACAAATCTAAAAACGATCTTTACCAAGCAGCCAAAGTGTACTATCAACTGGGTAGACTCGCACAAGATCAAGGAGATTTTGATAAAGCAGTTAGTTACTGCGAATTATCTAAGAATATCTATGAGGCAAAAAATGACTTGCATCAGGCTGCTATCACTTATAATCATTTATCCGTACTTTTACAAAATCAAGGTAAGTTAAAAGAAGCTATAAATTATGCTAAAAAAGCCATGAGGATTTTTGAAGATGAACAAGATTTTTACCATTCTGCTAGAACATACCATCAAATGGGAAGATTATCCCATGAAATAAGTAATTTTGAAGATGCGATAAATTATTATAAAAAAGCATTTCAGTTTTTTAATAAAAGCGAAGATTGGTGCAGTACAGTAAAAACAATAACTGCATGGGGAAAAACTTTAGAAGCTCAGCAGAATTGGATTGAAGCTTTGAAAACTTACATTCAAGCTTGTATAATACACCCTAAAGATAATCGAGATTGGCTCAGTATAGAAGATTTGAGAATGCAAAGCTTAGCACGAATGCTGAAGCAGTTAGGCGAAAGCGAATTTGAGGCAATTTGGCGCGAGGTAACGGGTGGGGAATGTGCTGGAGATGTGCGGGCAGCAATTTGGTCAGTACGGGGTAATCTAAAAACAGAATGATAGAAAAAATATGGTGCAAGCTGACAAATTAAAAGGGCTAATTAATAATCTCATCTGCCAAACAGCCCGCCTGCGAATCAATTCGCAGGCTAATAGCGGAAGTCCTCTCAAGAGGACTGGTAATGCTTGAAAATTCAGTCCGTTTAAACGGACTTGGGCTATTAGCCTGGAAATTGATTTCCAGGCGGGTCTAATGGATAAACAGAGGGTCTTAATAAATCGATCGCAATGTTGCCCAAACAGCGTAAAATCATAGCAATGTAAATAAAAAAGGTATTTTTATGGCTCTTTGGCGGCTTTATTATCACCTTGTTTGGGCAACCAAAGAACGTCTACCGCTAATCGATCCAAAAAGAGAGCCTGACCTTTATAATTATATCATTGGTAAAGCTGATTCGCATGGTTGTATTGTTCATGCGATCGGCGGCATAGAAAACCATATCCATTTAGTAGTTTCTATTCCACCAACTCTTTCAATTGTAGATTTTGTTAAAAAAATTAAAGGTAGCAGTTCCCATCAAATGAATCAGCTTTTACCCAGTTTGGAAGCAAAATTTGGCTGGCAACGTGGGTACGGCGTATTTTCTCTGGGACGTAAACAATTAGATGAAGCGATCGCTTATGTAAAAAATCAGAAACAGCATCATTTACAAGGAACAATTATTGCTGCTTTAGAACGAGAAACGGATGAAGATGATGGCTCGAAATTAGGCGATCATCGCATCATATAACGTATAATAAATAAAATGGCAAAATAATATAAATTTTAGCTTAATCTAGAAATGGAGCGATCGGTAAATACTATGCAAGCTGACAAACTAAAAGGAAAAGTAGATGAGGCAGGTAACTTAGTGGTTACGGAACCTGTTAAAATACCACCAGGAGATGTGGAAATAATCGTTTTGTATGAAATTACGGCAGAAAATTTTACAAGACCAGAAAGCGGATTGGAGATTGAATCCCGTGAAAAAAAGTGAGATTTGGCGTAAAATCACTGACTGAACTACTGGAAAATGCTCCCCCTGTTACCCATGATTTCGAGCCAGAGCAAGCTAAGTGTGAATATTTGAAGGAGAAATATAATTTGTACAAGTCTTCTTAAATACAAACATCATTATAGATATTGCACTATTCTCTTTAAATAAATCATCGGAAAGTGAATCATGGAAATAGAACCTCAACTTACCACCAGCGAAATCAACGAAAAGCAGCAGTTATTGCAAAATGAAAGCTTTGCCCAAGAAGCTTTTACTAATTTAAAATTATATAACGGCAAGCTTGATGAAGCTTTCGATAAATTATGGGCTGAAGCAAATGGGGTTGAATCATTTGGCCCTCAAAGATCTCTTTGGGAAGTCACTCTAAAAGTTTTGCGGCAAGAACTCTGCGGAAATGAAGGGTTTCGCGGCAAACTTAGCGAATATATTAAAAAACCAGAAGATGCAGCTTTGCTGACAGCTTTGATTATTTCAGTGGTACAATTAACTACGTTGCCGATTAATCCTGCGATCGCAACTATCATCGTCTTATATATCTTAAAAGTTGGTATAAGTATTTTTTGCGAATACACCGAACCTGATACTAATCCGACTAGTACGGGAACCACAACCAAAAATTAATATAATAACCAAATAAAAAACCCCCAAAAGGGGGCAGTCGATCGAACTTCAAACAATCGAAATCAGAGAATATAAAGCAGCACAAACAGAATAATCCACACGATATCGACAAAGTGCCAATAGATTTCTGCTGCTTCTACACCAAAATGACTTTTACTAGAATAATGGTCTGGTTTGAGCGATCGCCACAACACGCCCAGAATTAGCAGAACCCCAAAACAAACGTGCAATCCGTGGAAACCAGTCAAAACGTAAAAAGTGCTGGCATACAAGTTGCTTCTCAAGCCAAATTCTAGGTGGCTGTACTCGTAAACCTGACCGGCTAAGAAGATTATCCCCATAATGGCAGTGGCGATAAACCAATTTCGCAAACCAGCCACATTGTTCTTCTTAATTGCAGTATCGGCATTGTGAATCACAAAACTGCTAGCAATCAGAATTACGGTATTAATTCCCGGCAACAATAACTCTCTTTCTGGAGACCCTTCCGGTGGCCATACTGGGGCGACGGCGCGGAAAGTCAGATAGGCAGCAAACAAGCCTAAAAAGATCATGCCTTCTGCAACTAGGAACACGATCACCCCGAAAACGCGGTGATCCGGATGTCCGTGATGGGCAGCCTCATGACCGGTAGCATGATAATTCAGTTCGGCTTTAGCTGGATCGATAGTTGAACTTTGCATGATTTTCCACAAATCAGTTGTCAATGGGCAGCAGAATTAAAAATTAAAAATGAAGAATTCCTCATTTTTAATTTTTAATTGTTAGTTTTTAACTGTCTTGGCGATCGTCCGGATTGACAGCTTCCTCTGGATCGGGTTTAGCACGCAAGACCGAGTTTGGCCCTCCAGACAACATCGGGTCTTCATCTTGGAGAGTTTCGGCTTCCACCTCTGCATCAGAAGCAGACTGTACGATCGAACTAGAACTAACGAGCAAATCAGAAGCTTTCAACTGATTCAAAGGAATACCCGATGGAGTTTTCTGTTCGGTGGTGGTTACTTTCCCTTTCATCATCTTTTGACGAATGACCAGAGGATTAACCATGCCGTAGTCATAAGGCCCACTCGCTAGAACCGGATCTTTAAAGAAATTCTCCACAGGTGGCGGAGAAGAAGTCATCCACTCTAAGGTAAGAGCTTGCCAAGGATTATCAGCAGCTTTTGGCCCGTACAACCAACTCCAGGCAGCATTGACGAGAAAGGGAATCGTAGAAACTGCCAAGATATATGCCCCAATGGTGCAAACCACATTGAGAGCGGTAAATTTCGCGTCATACATCGCTACCCGCCGGGGCATTCCTTCCATCCCCAACTTGTGCATTGGCAGGAAGCACATATTAAAACCGATGAACGTGAGAGCAAAGTGAACTTTCCCCCAAGTTTCGTTCATCATCCGACCGGTCATTTTCGGGAACCAGTGATACAGTGCGCCATACAAACCGAATACGCTGCCACCAAATAAAACGTAGTGCAGGTGAGCAACCACAAAGTAAGTATCGTGAACGTGAATATCAAACGGTACTGAAGCTACCATGATGCCGCTCAAACCGCCGATCACGAACATGGAAATAAATCCCATACCGAAAATCATGGCGCTGTTGAGGCGCAGTTTACCACCCCAGATGGTAGCCAACCAGCTAAACACCTTAATCCCAGTTGGTACGGCAATGATCATCGTCGCGATCATGAAGAACATCCGCAACCAAGCTGGAGTACCGCTGGTAAACATATGGTGCGCCCAAACAATCAGTCCCAAAAAGCTAATGGCGAGACTGGAATAGGCAATAGCACGATAACCAAAAATCGGTTTACGAGCATGAACGGGGATAATTTCTGATATCATCCCGAACACTGGCAGAATCATGATGTAAACTGCCGGGTGGGAATAAAACCAGAACATATGTTGATAAACTACTGGGTCGCCACCACCAGTTGGGTTAAAAAAGGCGGTGCCGGCCATTAAGTCAAAACTGAGCAGAATTAAAGCACCTGCTAATACGGGAGTACCGATTAAAATTAATGCCGAAGTTGCTAGCATTGCCCAGCAAAACAAAGGCATTTGATTCAATCCCATGCCGGGAATTCGCATTTTTAGGAGGGTGACGAAGAAGTTCACCGCACCCAAAATCGAAGAAGTTCCCAACAGCAAAACGCTGAGAATCCAAATAAATTCGCCTGCTTTCGAGCCATTAATAATGCTCAAAGGTGGATAAGATGTCCAACCAGAACCGGCTGCTCCTACAAAGAAGCTGGACATTAGTAAGATACCAGCGGGTGGAATCATCCAAAAGGCAACGGCATTCAATTTGGGGAATGCCATATCCCGCGCCCCGATCATTAATGGGATCAGGTAGTTGCCAAATCCACCGGTTGCAGAAGGTACGATCCACAGGAAAATCATTACCGTAGCGTGAATCGTAAACAAACTGTTGTAAACGTCGGGAGTGACAAAATCTGCATCAGGGGTAGCTAGTTCCGTGCGAACCGCTGATGCTAAAACACCACCAATTAAGTAGAAGAAGAATGAGGTGACTAGATATTGAATTCCGATCACTTTATGGTCGGTGCTGAAGCCGAAAAATTGACGCCAATTAGTGCCGCTTTCTTCGTGTTCGCGAGCAGCTAAATCGGCTGGTTCCATTTGTAGTTGTGTTGTCATGGCAATTGTAGCTTTTGAACACAAGAATTTCGGATTTTAGATTTTAGAAATCATCTAATATCTAAAATCTAAAATTGATGATGATGGGAAGCGTGAAGCTGCTCTAAGGTATCGGAGGTAATACCCATCTCTCCTGCATAGGGAGCTAAAAATTCATCGGTTGACATGGTTTGAGTATTGACTGCTACTGCTCGATCGAGATTTTCGGCACTAGCAACTTCTTGTTGACTTTGCACCCAAGCATCGAATTCTTCAGGTGTTTGGACGATGACTTGGGTTTTCATTCCACCATGATAGGAACCGCACAGTTCGGCACAAATTACCGGGTAAGTACCAACTGTTTTGGGAGTGAATTGCAGTTCGGTGGTTCTACCGGGAATGGCATCTTGCTTGAGACGGAATTCCGGTACCCAGAAGGCATGGATGACATCGTTAGCTGAAATGTTGAGTTTTACTTCCCTTCCGGTGGGAACGTGCAATTCTCCTGAGGTTACCCCGCTATCGGGATAGGCAAAGATCCAAGCAAACTGCAAACCAGTTACGTTTACCTCTAAGTTTGGATTGGCGGTTTTGTCTGGGGAAGAACCTACGCCAGCAGCAATTTGCTCTTTTGGAGTAGCGGCTTGTTCTTGGGTATTCTCATCTAGGGTAGCGGCGATCGCAGATCCTGGCATCTTCTTAGCTTGCTGTATACTATGACCGTGAGCAGCCATCGGGTCTAAGCCCCCCATCGAGTTGTAAACCTCAAAGCTATAAACGCCAATGATCAGGATAATCACGGCGGGTATTGCCGTCCACAGAATCTCTAGCGGTACGTTACCGTGAGTTGGTGGCCCGTCCGTATTGTCACCCGGACGCCTGCGAAATCTAAATAGGGAATAGACTAAAACTCCTTCCACGATAAAAAATAGTCCGGTGGAGATGGTCATCATGGTATTGAATAAACCATCTACCAAAGCGGCTTCTTCTGAGGCTGCCACTGGTAATAGTCCATGATTTTTACCAACCCATAGGCTAACTAGGGTCAGTACGATACCAGCGATCAGAGTTGTAATGTTACTTGGTATTTTCACGGCGATTTAGGTTGTTTGCACAACTTGAAAAAGGTTGAAGGATGAAGGATGAAGTATGAAGGATGGAATTGGATCTTTCACTTTTCAGCTTTTTACCTTCTTCCTGGGAGGCTGGTTCGGCCCCTCAATCATCGAAAAGGCCGTCTGCCTTGATTCTAGACAAGCTAGTATCGGTTTTTCAGTATGATTCCCTTACCAAGGTAAAACAGGGGTTGATGAATCAGGGGTTTCTCAGGCAATTTTTTCCAATTTTCTTCGGGATCGCTAGAAAATTTGGCGCTAATTCTAGCAGGCTGTACTTTGAGAAACCAGAACAATCCTTATCTATTCTGGCTTTACCGAACTGTATATCGATCGTTATACCCGAAACATCTGTTACATCTGTTACAAACATCCAGTCAGTTATCACGTATTTTTGGCCAAAAGTAAACAAAAGTGTAGATCTAAGAAGTAAAAAATAGCTAAAACTTTGCCGCTAATTTGGCTGGCGTCGGTAGAGTAATAGCTAGATAGCACCCACTATTTTTTTGAGGTGCTAGCCTCGAAATGAGCAGATGCTCAAATCTGGCTTAACACTTGGAAAGAGATTACCTCCGGAGGTACGGCTGATGGCTGACTCTGTATTGCATCAGGATGTTCGCACTTTTGCTGCCACCCCAGTAGATTTTATCCGTCGTTTTGTGTGGAAAATAGCGATCGCCACGCTACTGTTAATGGCAGTAGGCAGTGCGACGCGGGTGATGAATGCTGGGTTGGCTTGTCCGGACTGGCCTTTATGCTACGGTCAATTAGTACCCAGCCAACAAATGAATTTCCAGGTGTTTCTGGAGTGGTTTCATCGGTTGGATGCAGCTTTAATTGGATTGAGCGCGATCGCATTAGTTGGTATATCGTGGTGGTATCGGCGTCAAATACCCAGTTGGTTGCCTTGGGCATCCTCCTTTGCCCTGTTTTTAATCGTTTTTCAAGGCGTACTGGGAGGATTGACGGTTACGGAACTGCTCAGATTTGATATCGTAACCGCTCACCTGGGATGCGCTTTGTTATTTTTGATTACCGTCATCTCAATTGGCATGGCGCTATTGCCCTACGAAGGTACCGGTACTGCTGGTAAATTAGTTTGGGTAAGCTTAACCGCCGCTATTTTGGTTTATCTGCAAAGTTTGTTAGGGGGACTGGTGGCGTCTCAGTGGGCGCTGCATCAGTGCTTTGGCGCTTCCCAACTATGCGCGGTGATGAATAGCCATATTGCTGGGGTAGTTCCCGCTACTCTCGCTACCCTGACATTGGTAGTCATGGTATGGCGCACCCCCGCTATTCATCCCACTCTCCGCACTTTTGCGAAAATTGCAGGTGGATTATTGGTATGTCAAATCGCTCTCGGTGTCGCTACCTTTTACCTCCATCTCCAGGTAGAACCTTTAACAGTTTCTCACCACGTAATGGGCGCTTCTTTGTTAGGTTCCCTAGTAGCTTTCACCGTTTTAGCATGGCGCGATAAGGGGCAGGGACTAGGGGCTAGGGGCTAGGGACTAGGGAAAAGTATGAAATATGAAGGATAAAGGATGAAGGATGAAGTTTGAAGGATGAAGGCTAAAAGTTAACTTATTTTCTTTTTCACCACGTCCCCCCTGCTCCCCTGCTCCCCTGCTCCCCATCCCCCCATCCCCAAATCTTTCCCTCACCCGCTCTTTTACTAAAAAGCTCCCGCTCTCTTCCTCTTTGTAGAGGAAATCGATTAAAAAGATCTGCCTAACTGCATTAATAGCATTGCCAACTAACTGGCCGAGTTTGGTGAATGCTTATTGTTTACAGATAAGGATGTAATAATGATTGGGACAAGTGTCTCCCGCCAACATGACAATTTTGTACAAGTAATTCAAAGTTACTACCAGCTAACAAAGCCTCGGATTATTCCTTTGTTGCTGATTACCACAGCAGCGAGTATGTGGATGGCGTCAGGCGGAAGAGTAGACCCACGTTTATTATTAGTAACTATGGTGGGTGGTACTCTGGCGGCGGCATCTGCTCAAACGCTAAATTGCATTTACGATCGCGATATCGATTATGCAATGGAACGTACTCGCCATCGTCCGATTCCTTCTGGTAGAGTGCAATCTCGCGATGCGCTGCTATTTGCAATTATCTTGGCTTCTCTTTCTTTCACTTTGTTAGCAGTTTTTGCCAATTTGTTAGCTGCACTGTTGGCAATGTCGGGCATCGTTTTTTATATGCTCATTTACACCCATTTGCTGAAACGCCACACGACTCAAAATATCGTGATTGGCGGTGCGGCGGGTGCAATTCCTGCTTTGGTAGGATGGGCGGCGGTGACTGGCGATTTAAGCTGGTCGGCGTGGATGTTATTTGCGATCGTGTTTTTGTGGACGCCTCCCCATTTTTGGGCGCTAGCTTTGATGATTCGCGATGATTACGCGAAAGTAAATATCCCCATGTTGCCAGTCATAGTTGGTGAAGATGCCACGACTCGCCAAATTTGGGTTTATACGCTGATTATGGTGGCATCGACTTTCTTGTTGATTTTTCCTCTCGGTACGGCGGGTGTAGTTTATGGATTGTTTGCCGTCATTTTGGGAGGGAAATTTATTCAGAAAGCTTGGCAATTGTTGCAAAATCCAACTGAGAAAGATTTAGCGCGATCGTTGTTTAAATTCTCGATTCTCTACATGATGTTGTTGTGTGCTGGAATTGTAGTTGATAGTTTGCCGATAACTAATTACTTTGTCGCTAGCGTAGCGGATAATCTCAACAGGATCGTGAGTGCGATCGTAATGTTGAAGTAATCTAGAAATTGCCGATTAGAAACCCGGTTTTTCAAAGAAACCGGGTTTCTGTGTCTCAACGTTAAGAGCAAATACTGTTTTCATATTTCACCAAATCTGTCATATCAAATACTTCTTCATTTTCATAGTCTGATGGTAAACCAAATTCTGTATTCAATTCTTCTTGTTCTTCTTCACTCACATAAGGTATGAGGAATTTACAGAGTAACATCCGTTCTTCTCGCAAAACTTCGCGAATGATCTCTTTAATATAAGTCTTAAGCTCCTGAATTTCCATTAACCTTATCCTTGATAATACAAAAATTTTACTATAGACAATATCATCAGAGTAATTGTTATTATAAATAAAAGTAATCCGGATAAAAAATACCATGACATCCACAGTAATTTATCCTCATATTGAGAAAATAGAAGGTGAACCAGCACGCTTGCAAAGGATACCCCGCGTGCGAGTAGCTCAAATTGTAATGGACTACCTTGCTTACGGTTGGTCAGTTGAAGAAATGTGTCGTCAGCATTCTTATCTTACGCCAGCAGAAGCTCATGCAGCGATGATGTATTATTTTGACAATCAAGATGAAATTGACAGCGAAATTCGCATGGAATGGGAACAAGTTAAACAGGAAAAATCCCAATCTTCACGTTCGCCGTTTTTTGTGCGTATGCGAGCAAGAGGTGTGATTTAAGTGGCAATATCGTTATACATGGATGTTCACGTACCGCAAGCAATTACAGAACAATTACGTCGTCGTAGTGTAGATGTTATTACAGCTATTGAAGATGCTTCGGCGGAATTACCAGATGACGAACTTTTGGAACGGGTTCGTTTGCTTGGTAGAGTATTATTCACCCAGGATATTCGTTTTAAAGCACTAGCTGAAGATTGGCAGCGTCAGGGAAGACCTTTTGCAGGTTTGATATTTGGACATCAGTTAGGTGGTACTATCGGGCAGTTTGTCAAAGATTTAGAATTAATTGCTTTAGCATCAGAATCTGATGAATGGCAAAATACTGTTGAATATTTGCCTTTTTAGAGACTATGATTTAATTTCTAGTATTCCTTCAATTTGACTAATTTAAATAAAGCGAATTATTTTAGGACGATTTTGTTCGTCGGGAAAATGGCAATGAACTGCATCGCGAACCATTTCTCGTAATGTTTCCATATCGTCAGCTTGAGTGAAAACCGATTCGCCTAATGCTCTAGCGTTATAACCGCCGTCGGGATCGTCTTCAACTAGAAATACAATTTCAGTCATAATTAAATCCTTTTTAGTTTGATTATAATGCTCGATCGCATTTCCCCACCTCAGTTTCTCATAGATATAGGCAAGATTGAGGTTGTCGAATATCTTGCTTAGGCAATGGAAGTTGAAAAACCCATATAAAATTCAAATTTTTTGCTTAATGTAATCAACAATATCTTGCACTGTTGCAAGCACATTAACTTTTTCAAGCGCGTTATCTTTTTCAAGCGCGTTATAAGAATTATTATAATTATACCCTGATGATGAAAAGCTGGATGAAGAAAAAGATGATGAAAGGCTGTATGAAGGGAAAATAAAACTACATTTAAAAATTGCCTCTGCATCTTCATCACTAATTTCAATATCAAACTCTTCTTCTAAGGCCATATTTAGTTCTATCATATCTAGATTATCTACATTAGCATCACCTAAACAGTAGGTTGGAACAAGATCATCTAGTTTGATGCCTAGTTGCTCGGAAAGAACTTTTTTAACTCTTTCATAAACCTTATGTTCTAAAGAAGATATACTTTCTGCTTCGTCTGTTAATCCTTCAGGAAATTCGCAATTATCATTACCAGATTCATTTACGACGCTTTGATTGATTTCTGGCTCTGAATTTTGAGCAATTGAGACATTTTCTAAGCCCAATAATTCATCGATCGCTATACTAAATCCTGCTAATACTTTTTGATTTTTCACTGTTTGACCACAAGTGAAGCTTAAAAACTGCTCTTTAGTTATCACAAAAACTAAGCGGCTTTCAGGAAATACCAGCCAAACTTCCAAACAACCAGATTTTAAATATTCCTGGGCTTTCAAAAATAAATCTTCAGCTAAATCTGTGGATGAAACTATTTCAGCAATTAGTGGGAAACTCTGAGGGAAAACCTTTGATTTGCCAAACTTTTCTATTAATTCAGGAGTAAGATAAGCTAGATCTGGGCGACGTATATGTTTATTTGTACGACAAGGTACATGAAGATCGATGCTTCCACCTGCTGGTGCGTTAGAGGTAATATAAGTTTTCCAGTTAAATAAAAGTAAGCCAAGAATTTTACTATGCTTTAGAGTTATACTTGCTTTCTCAAGCAATTTACCATTCACCCATTCCATATTATCGGGTGGGTTTCTCATAAAATCTTCTAATGATAAATTATCTTTCGCATCGCTGGGATTTACCATACTTATCTACTTTCCTTTACAACATTAAATGTAGTTTAATTTTGCGCCTTAACCTAAGATAGCTCATCAACTACCAGCCCCATCGTTTAAGAATTACCCGATCCCGCTACAATAAAAATAAAGATTGTTTAGATTTGTTAATTGGGGACAATTATGGCTCCCGCAGTTTTAATCGAAAAACTCCAAAAGCGTTACGGTAATGTGGAAGCCGTTAAAGATGTTTCCTTTCAGGTAGAACCGGGGGAGATTTTTGGTCTGCTTGGGCCAAACGGTGCGGGTAAAACCACAACTATTAGATGTCTTTGCACCCTCGCTAGTCCGAATGGGGGCAAAATAGAGGTATCTGGGATTGATGCTATAGCTAATCCGAAAGTTGCACGGCAAAAACTCGGTTATGTGGCGCAAGAAGTTGCTTTGGATAAGGTGCTGACTGGTAGGGAATTACTGCAACTGCAAGCCGCACTCTACCATATACCGGGGAAAGTTGCTAAAGAGCGGATTAATAATACGATCGCATCTCTCGGTTTACAAGAATACGCCGATAAAAAAACCGGCACTTACTCCGGCGGTATTCGCAAACGGCTAGACTTAGCAGCGGGTTTGCTCCACAAACCAGATGTGTTAGTTTTGGATGAGCCAACTGTCGGGCTAGATATCGAAAGTCGAGTCGTGATGTGGGATATCTTGCGCCAACTGCGAGACTCTGGAACCACGGTTTTGCTGACAAGCCATTATTTAGAAGAAGTTGACGCATTAGCTAACCGAGTGGCAATCATCGATCAAGGTGTGGTAATTGCCGCTGGTACCCCTTCTGAATTAAAGGATAAAGTAGGAGGCGATCGCATTACTCTTCGCATCCGCGAATTTTCCCCCCAGGAAGAAGCAGAGAAAGCCAAACATATGTTGCAAGCTCTGCCTTTTGTGCAAGAAGTAATTATTAACAGCGCACAAGGTAACTCACTCAATTTAGTAGTAACTCCTCAAAGCGATGCTTTAATGAGTATTCAGCAAGCTTTGAAAGATGTGGGATTACCTACTTTTGGAATTGCCCAATCTCGTCCTAGTTTAGATGATGTTTATTTAGCGGCGACGGGTAAAACGCTGATGGATGCTGAACTGGCGGCTGCTGGTACTCGCGATCCCAAGGCAGAAAAGAAAAAAAATATGCGATAAGTTATATGATGTCCGATCGCATCAGATTTGTCTAGATTTGATTGTAGGGGCGGGTTTAGACTTCAATTTTTGATTCCCACAAGTAACTCATGAAAAAACCCGCCTTTACCATGCAATACTCCAGAACGCTAAAGAGAAGAAAAAATGAGCAGTACTGTCACTCCTCCCAAACCAAATGTTAGCTTGCCGTTAGATGGCAGCCAAATTGAATCTCAGAGTTTTTTGAGTGAAATCTTCCAAGAAACTCTCGCTTTAACTCGTCGTCTGTTTATTCAATTACAGCGGCGTCCATCTACTTTAATTGCGGGGGTAATTCAACCTTTAATTTGGTTAATTTTGTTTGGTGCGTTGTTTCAAAATGCACCGAAAGGATTGTTTGGCGATACGGTAAATTACGGTCAATTTTTAGCGGCTGGGGTAATCGTTTTTACGGCATTCAGCGGTGCATTGAATGCTGGTTTACCTGTAATGTTCGATCGCGAATTCGGTTTTCTCAATCGCTTACTGGTAGCTCCCCTGGCTTCTCGATATTCGATCGTATTTGCTTCCGCCATCTTTATCGTTACTCTCAGCGCCATTCAAACCTGCGCCATTATTGCAGTTAGTACCTTTTTGGGTGCGGGTTTACCCAATTTATTAGGGTTGGGGATCGTTGCCCTGATTCTCCTATTACTGGTGTTCGGCGTCACTGGTTTGAGTTTGGGATTAGCTTTTGCTCTACCCGGTCACATCGAATTAATTGCAGTAATTTTTGTCACCAACCTACCGTTGTTATTTGCTAGCACGGCACTAGCGCCCCTGGCTTTCATGCCCAAATGGTTGCAAATCGTGGCGAGTCTCAATCCTTTAAGTTATGCGATCGAACCGATTCGCTATCTATATTTAAATAGTGATTGGTCGCTCAATAGCATAGTCATGCAAGCACCTTGGGGCGGTATTAGCTTAGGCGGAGCCCTGCTAGTGTTACTAGTGCTTGACGTGCTGGCATTTTTGACAATTCAGCCACTACTGCGCCGAACATTTGCTTAAATCAAATCATTAAACTTTTAGAGGAAAAGAAAATGCCCCAAGTGTCAGTTAAAAAACTTTCTCTCATAACTTTGGGTTTGTTAGCTGGTACTACCTTAGCTGCTTTCTCATTTCCCCAAGCAACTAAGGCACAATCTTTAGATTACGATCCTTCTCAGGAAATTCAGAGAGGAGATAATATTGGCCCGCTGAACGGTACGGGTACGGGTCAAAATGGCTTTAATGTATTTGAATTAATGCACAGAGCCAATTTCGGCCAAATTCGCAGCCCAGAAGAGTTTTCCGCCGAACAAAAGGAAAACCTTGATGAAGCGGCAGTTGAATTTCGCAACGAACAAAACAGACGCCTGCAAATCCAACAAAACCAATTAGCACCAACTAATTCTGGTGATGCGGGAAATACACCCGTTAATTGATATGGGGTGAGTGGGTGAAAGAGGATGGGGAGGTGGGGGGGCAGGGGAGCAGGGGAGCAGGGGAGCAGGGGGGCAGGGAGCAGGGGGCAGGGGTAAAGGGAAATTTGTGAATTCTGCCTTCTGAATTCTGAATTCTGCCTTCTGCCTTCTGCCTTCTGCCTTACCCAATTGCCGCTAAAATATCTTGAGCGTGGTTAGCGGTGTTAACGTTAGCGTCAACGTGAATGATTTTGCCACTACCATCAATTACGTAGGTGACGCGCTTAGCATATCCGCCACCGTCTACATCGTAAGCTTTGATAATCGAACCATCGGTATCGGCCAATAAGGGAAAAGGCAAGTTAAACTTTTGAGTAAATTGTTGGTGAGAAGATTCATCATCTTTGCTGACTCCTAGCACCACAATGTCTTTGCCTTGGTAGTCGGCATAGTTATCCCGAAAGCTACAAGCTTGTTTGGTGCAGCCAGGGGTGTCATCTTTAGGATAAAAATACAAAACAACCGTTTTACCAGCCAAGTCAGACAGGGAAACGGTGTTCCCGTTGGTGTCTTTGGCAGTAAATGCTGGCGCAGCCGTCCCAACCGCTAGAGCCATAACTTTAGTTTCCTTGTCATTTCAGATGGTGTCACATTTTGGATTTTACTGCTTAGTTGTGGCGGTAGCGATCGCAAAATGGTTGCCACCAGAGAAAACGCGCTTATGATAGAAAACGAATAAAAAGACTTTATAACAACCGCCAAGTTAAACCCTTAATTCTAGACCCTTCTTTCCCTAGCCCCTAGCCCCTAGCCCCTATCTACTAGTTGTCTTCTACCATTGCTGATTAAATATCGATGATATCTATTAACTCAAAAGCTGCTAAACCCGTTTCTTATCCCCAAAAAACCGTCCGACGAGCAGAAAGGGCGCTGCGGTGTTCTCCCTTCCAATTGGCTTTGTTCTTGACGATGCGCTCTCGCAGCATTGACGTTCAAGAAATGGCAGGTGTTCCCGGCTATCAGCAGCAATATACTCAACGCCCTCTCTCGGAATTGGGCGCTGACAATGCCTTAATGTGGCTAATTCAAGTAGGGGTGTTGCGGAGAGAGGTAGACGGACAGGGAATTACCAATAGTTTTCGCCTGACACCTTTGGGATACCAAATTATCGAGCAATGGGAGCAGCAAGGCGGTGAAATACCAGCTGCTTCGTTTAGCGATCGCATCTACAATACCTTGCATCGTTGGTTCCGACTACCCTTCTAAAGGATGAAGGATGAAGTGAGGAGTCAGAATTCAGAAGTCAGAAGTCAGAATTCTTCGAGTCACCAAATTTCTCCCTTTCCCTTTCCCCCTGTCCCATCCCCTCACCCTCTCACTCACTCCCTCACAGTTATAAATACCCTATGAAAGCAATTATGGTGGTGGGAACTACCTCCCACGCTGGAAAAACTCTTTTAACTGCTGCTATTTGTCGCATTCTGTCACGGCGCGGTTGGCGTTTAACGCCTTTTAAAGGGCAGAATATGGCTCTCAATGCTTACGTAACCATTACTGGCGGAGAAATCGGTCACGCTCAAGCAGTGCAAGCTTGGGCGGCTGGAATTACCCCCAGCGTGGAGATGAATCCCATTTTACTCAAGCCCCAAGGGGATATGACTTCCCAGGTAATTATTAAAGGTAAAGCTGTGGGTAGGGCTACCGCACTAGAGTACTACGAGCAATATTTTGATGTAGGTTGGCAAGCAATTACCGAATCGCTGCAAATATTGGGGTCTGAATTTGATTTAATCGTTTGTGAAGGTGCCGGTAGCCCAGCCGAAATCAACCTCAAACATCGCGACTTAACTAATATGCGAGTGGCACGCTATTTAAATGCTCCCACTATATTAGTAGTAGATATCGATCGCGGCGGTGCTTTCGCTCATGTAATAGGTACTTTAGAATTATTAGAACCAGCCGAAAGAAATTTAATTAAAGGCGTAATTATCAACAAGTTTCGCGGACAGCGCAGCCTCTTACAACCGGGTATTAAATGGTTAGAAGAACGCACGGGTATCCCAGTAATTGGCGTCATTCCCTGGCTAGAACAACAATTCCCCGCCGAAGATTCCCTAGATTTATTTGAACGCCGTTCTCGCAATCACCATGCAGATATTACCATTGGCGTAATTCGCTTGCCGAGAATTTCTAATTTTACTGATTTCGATCCTTTAGAAGCAGAATCTACAGTTAATTTAAAATATATCAGTCCCAAACAAGATTTAGGACATCCAGATGCAGTAATTATTCCCGGTTCTAAAACAACAATTGCTGACTTAAATTATCTCAACCAAACAGGAATGGCAGAAGCAATTAAGGACTATGTAGCCGCAGGTGGCACGGTGATGGGAATTTGCGGCGGTTTCCAAATGTTGGGTAAAATTGTCGCAGATCCGGAAGGAATTGAAGGTTCGGAAGGTCGGGCTGAAGGGTTGGGATTGCTACCTTTAAAAACAGTGATTACTCATCAAAAAGTTGCCCGACAACGCCAAGTAACATCTAATTATCCGCAAATTGGTTTACCAGTAGTGGGATATGAAATTCATCAAGGGCGCACGCGCACTTTAGAAGCAGCAGATACTCAACCTTTATTTGACGACCCTTATTTGGGAATGGTTGACTCCACTCAATCAGTTTGGGGTACTTATATGCACGGTATTTTTGATAATGGCCCTTGGCGACGTGCTTGGTTGAATCTGCTAAGACAACAACGGGGTTTGCCTGCTTTACCTAATGGAATTCCCAACTATCGCGAACAGCGCGAAGCTTTGTTAGATTTCTTGGCAAGTGAGGTAGAAAAACATCTAGATTTATCACCCATTTTGTCTCGTTAACCCATTTGAAGAAAGAATGAAGAATCCAGAATTCAGTAGTCAGAATAATAACAAATGACCAATAACAAATGACTAAAATTAGATTTTTACCAGATAACGCGATCGTAGAAGCTGAAGCGGGAGAACCGCTTTTACAAGTGGCTGAACGAGCAGGGGTTTTTATTCCGACTGGTTGTTTGATGGGTTCCTGTCATGCTTGCGAAGTAGAAATTGAGGATGGACATTGCATTCGTGCTTGTATCACAGCAGTACCACCAGGACGAGAAGAATTGACAATTAATCTGTTGGTCGATGATCCGATCTGGTGAGAGTGATAGACTTGTCATTTATTTGAGGATTATTGATGACGCAGGAAGATTATATTGTCAAGGAAGCATGGCAAGCGCTGGAAGATTCGATTATTTATTATCAAGGTCGTCCAGTGGGTACGGTAGCGGCTCGCGATCCGGAAGTAGAAGCGCTGAATTACGACCAATGTTTTATTAGGGATTTTGTTTCTTCTGCGCTGCTTTTTTTAGTGAAAGGTAGAACGGAGATAGTTCATAATTTTTTGGAAGAAACTTTAAAATTACAGCCGAAAGAAAGGCAATTGGTATCTTCTAAACCCGGTCGAGGGTTGATGCCAGCTAGTTTTAAGGTGCAACATCTTGATGGGAAGGAACGGTTAAAAGCGGATTTTGGCGAACACGCGATCGCCAGAGTAGCTCCTGTAGATTCTTGCCTTTGGTGGATGATACTTTTGCGTGCATATATTCGAGCTACTAACGATACCGCTTTAGTCGAGCGAGAAGACTTCCAACAGGGTATCAAGTTAATCATGGAACTGTGCTTGGTGGCGCGGTTCGATATGTATCCTACCCTGCTGGTTCCCGATGGCGCTAGCATGATCGATCGTCGGATGGGTCTTTACGGTCATCCTTTAGATATTCAATCTTTATTTTATGCTGCGTTACGCGCCGGACAAGAATTGCTTGTAAATAAATCGGAAAATCAATACCTAATTCAAGCAATTCGCACGCGCATTTTAGATTTAACCGAACATATTCGCATAAATTATTGGCTAGACAATCATCGGTTGAATGTAATTTATCGCTATGAAGTGGAAGAATACGGTGAAGAAGCTCTCAATAAATTTAATATTTATTCGGATTCGATACCTTTTTATACCCTGACCGAATGGTTGCCAGAAGGGGGCGGATATTTAGCTGGTAATTTAGGCCCTTCCCAAATCGATTGCCGTTTCTTTTCCTTGGGAAATTTGATGGCAGTTATTAGTTCTTTAACTGATAAGTACCAGTCATTAGGAATTTTAAGTTTGATTGAAACTAGGTGGAAAAATTTAGTGGGAGATATGCCGATGAAACTATGTTTTCCCGCTTTAGAAGACATCGAATGGAAGATTTTAACAGGATGCGATCCGAAAAATAGAGCTTGGTCTTATCATAATGGTGGCAGTTGGCCTGTTCTGCTGTGGATGTTAATTGCTGCATCTGAAAAAATGGGTAGACCCGAACTCGGTCATCGAGCAATTAAAACTGCGGAAAAACGTTTGTGTAAGGATGAATGGCCTGAATATTATGATGGGAAAACGGGCGATTAGTTGGCAAAGAAGCTAGAAGATATCAA
>CAZJJR010000019.1:0-38369 GCA_964546365.1 uncultured bacterium
AATTCAAGCTTATATGGAGCAGAAGACTATATACAGCGTATGCAAAGGGAGACACAGAAGCATTGCCATATTGAACGGATAAATTAACCTGTTTGCACACTGTTAAAGGCACCAGTGAAGGCATCACAGAATAACAAGGAGAAAATATGCTCGATAAAATTCTAATAGCAGCTAGTTGATGAGGTTCTGTCATTTCAGGGCGATCGATCAAGTCATCAATTCGCGTTCCTCTTAAAATTGTTGCCGTTTCCCCTAGCGCCTGCCCAATATCAGATGGATTTGGCGAACTAGGAAATTCTACTCCCAACTGTTTTAATACTTGTAGACCTGTATTCAATGCTTCCAGCTGCTTGTTCTGCCCCATATAAGCTTGAATTTGGACTTCATACGCTTTCACTTTATCCAATAGCGTTTTGGCGTGGTTTTGTACTATTTCAGTCAATCTCTGCATTTCTGCAACATCACCGCTCAGAAATGCTGCTTCTGCTGCTTCGGTATACAGTGATAATGTTAGAATGTATTGATTTTTCCAGCTATTTTTTGCTAGTAAACTCAAACCTACCTGCAAATATTTAATCGACGCTACATAAGCGGTTGCTGCTTTGGCTTTCTGTCCGGCAATTAAGTTAAGTTTGGCGATTTCAATTTGTTCCCCTTTATCCGTAATTAGCTCAACTCCTAAATTAAGGTGATCGACAATTTCAAATATTGTTTCTGATAATGTTTCTGGTGAGGCATTTTGCCAAAGTAACCGACCAATTTGCAAATGAGTAGCTTGCTTATACCGAGCGTCAATTAGTGCATAAGCGGCTTGTTGTACTCGGTCGTGCAGAAACTTAAATTTCAGGCTCACTAGATGTGTATCGCTCGAATCTTCTAGTAGAAGTGTTAATTCAGAAGTTGGTAATATCAAGCCTTCTTCAATGACTGGCAAAAGATCTTCATACGTATTAACTGACGATCGCTTATAGATAGTTGCAAGAGTTTGCAAGTCAAATCTATTTCCCACACAAGCCGCTAACTGCAACACCTGTTGCGTGAAGCCAGGTAATTTTCGCAACTTTTGAATCATCAATTCCACTACGTTATCTGTAATATCAAGGGCCTCAATTTGGGCAATATCCCATTGCCATAAACAGTTATTTCCATCTACTGACTTAATAAAAATTAGTAATTTTTCTTGGTATAAGCTTTTCAAGAATTGATTGACAAAAAAGGGATTACCCGATGTTTTACGGATAACTAATTCAGCTAAAGGTTGAACAGAAATGGGATCGGTATGAAGTGTGTCAGCAATCAGATTGCTAATATCTGCAAGCGCTAAGGGAGCCAAGGTAATTTCATGAATAACAATACCTTTAGACCGCAGTGAATCAAGAGTCATCACTAAGGGATGGCTCGGACTAACTTCATTATCTCGATAAGCTCCAATTAAAAATAGATAGCCTATTTCTGCATCAGTTGCGATCGCATCCAGCAATTTGAGGGTAGCAGAATCAGCCCATTGCAGATCGTCTAGAAACAGGACTAAAGGATGTTCTGGCGAGCAGAAAACACGAATAAAGTTTTGAAAAACGAGATTAAATCGGTTTTGAGCTTCGATTGGTGGTAGTTCTATTGCAGCAGGTTGCTTGCCAATAATCAATTCTACATCTGGCACAACATCAATAATTACTTGAGCATTGTTGCCCAGTGCCGCTAAAATTTTAGTTCGCCATTGTGTCAGTTGAGTTTCGCTTTCAGTCAAAAGTTGTTTCACTAAAGATTGAAAAGCAGCGACGATCGCAGAGTAAGGAATATTACGTTGAAATTGGTCGAATTTGCCGGAGATAAAGTAGCCTCTCGCTCCCACAATAGGCTTGCGAATTTCATTAACTAAAGATGATTTTCCAATGCCGGAGTAACCTTTAACTAACATAACTTCAGTTTGGCCAGCACTGGCAAGATTCTCCTGCAAAGACGCTACGCGATCGAAGGTATTCATTAACAAATTAACTTCGCGATCGCGCCCATACAATTTTTCTGGAATCGAAAATTGGCTGAATAAATCGAATTCTCCGATTTTAAAATCAGAAATTACACCAGAAGTTTGCAGCATCTCCAGGCAAATTTCTAGATCGGCTTTCAGTCCCAGCGCACTTTGATAACGATCTTCTGCCGTTTTAGCCAATAGCTTCATCACAATATCGGACAATACTTCTGGAATATCCGAATTGACTAGATGCGGGGGGATGGGTGTTTTAGCTATATGACAGTGAATGATTTCTAAGGCATCAGTTGCAGCAAACGGTAACTGCCCAGTCAGCATCTCATAAAAAGTAACGCCTAGAGAATAAAAATCAGTGCGATAGTCGATCGAGCGATTCATTCTCCCAGTCTGTTCTGGAGACGTATAAAAGAGCAACCCTTCAAAATCGTTGACGTTACTAATCGTCGAATCCTCTCTCGGCAGAGGAGTAAAAATACCAAAATCAATCAAGGTAACTTCATTTGTTTTCTCATTGATGAGAATGCTATGAGGTTTAATATTTTTGTGAATAATATTTTGCTGATGCAGCTGCGCTAGAATTGAAGCTAATTGAATGGCAATTGGTAAAAATTTGTTTAAGTCAAATTTTCCTGTAGCGATTGTCTTTGTTAAGGGTTGCCCGTCAAAATTAGATAAAATCAGGGCTAATCCATTGCCATAGCTTTCTAAACCTAACGGTTTGACAAACTCTGCAATTTCTAAATTTTGCAGAATTTGATATTCGTGCTTTAACCAATTAAGCTGGGCGCTGGTTGGATACTCAGCTTTCAGCATTTTTATAATAACATAAGTTGGTTTCAAACCATTTTTAGACGCTTTAGCTCGGTAAACACGGGTAGCTGCTCCTTCATAAAGTATTTCTAGCAAATCATAACCAGCAACTATATTACTCATTTTCTTTTATCCCGCATTCTGCACCTACCATTGTTACATTGAGTCTCCAAACCAGAAGAAGTCAGTCAGTACCAGATTTTATGAATAAAATTGGCTAGATCTTACTACTTATTTGTCTAATTAATTTTGTCCAACTACTTAAAATTAACTTACTCAGGAAAATAAATATAGTAAAAAATATATAAATTAAGGGAGATTCTCAAGAATTAATAATTCTCTGGCACTGAAAGTGAGTGTTTGTTGGCCCGCTAACAGCCCATCGCAACCAAACATACCCTCTTATTGTTTGCATTCTAAAAATTGACCACTTTTTTATTAGTCATAAAATTAACAGCGTAAGTCATTTACAGCAGATTCCAGTTACCTGAAGTACAGGATAGAAACCCGGTTTCTTGAAGAAACCGGGTTTCTATGTACAACATTTATCTGGAAAGCGCTGTATTTCTTCAATCGAGATGATATAGTAATTCCTGACCTGATGAAGGACGATCGCTTGTAGCGGTTATTTCGTTGCTCTAAAAGCGCTCAAAACCTTGTCAGTGTTTCTTTAGCGCCAATCTCATACAAACTGCGTAAACGATCGCCAACTGCTTGAACAAAACGCGATGACTGCGGTAAATCGCCAAAAATCTCAGATACATTGAGTAATGGTTTAGGATCGGAACCGCTAGAATCGGCTATCTTTGTCAAAATATCTGCCATTGGATCGTCAATGGGAATTGAGTTACCTCGATCGTCTTTTCCATTAAGATAGCGGAACCAAGCAGCGATCGCCAAGCTCATATAGTCGATCGCACTTCCCTGTTGTAATGCGTCACGCAACGAACCTAGAATAAATTTTGGTATTTTGGCGGAACTATTGAGGCATAAACGCGGTAGTTGGTCGCGAATTTTTGGATTAGCAAATCGTTCGATTAAAGTCTTTTTGTAATTATCTAAATCAATTCCAGGTACGGGTTGAAGCGTCGGCGTAACTTCGTCCATTAAGCGATCGACAGCTTGCCTAATTAAAGGATCTGCCATTGCTTCGTGAACGTAAGTATAGCCTACCAAAGTACCAAAATAACCAATTAACAAATGACTGGCATTAAGTAGCCGAATTTTCATCATCTCGTAAGGATGAACATCGTTGGTCATCTGTACGCCAACAGATTCCCAATTCGGTCTACCCGCACAGAAATTATCTTCAACTACCCACTGAAGAAATGGTTCTGCAACGACTGGAAAAGCATCATCAATGCCAAACTGTTCCGTCACCATTTTGATATCTGCTGGGGTGGTGGCGGGAGTAATGCGATCGACCATGCAATTCGGAAACGCAACGTTTTCGGAAATCCAATTTCCCAGATCGGAATCCCGCATCTGTGCAAATGCAGTTAACATTTTTCGTGCAATATTGCCATTTCCTTGCAAATTATCGCATGATAGCACCGTAAATGGTGGCAGTCCTTGTTTGCGGCGGCGATCGAGTGCTGCTGTCAAAAAGCCATAAACCCCAATTGGCTCATCGGGATGTTGCAAATCGTATTGAATGGTGGGATGATTTGCATCGAATTCGCCGCTACCTTCAATATAGTAATAACCTCCTTCAGTGATAGTTAAACTAACAATTCGGCATTCAGGATTTGCCATTGCATCGATAACTGATTGTCGATTATCCGGTGCAAATAAATATTTAGTAATTGCGCCGATAATTCTAGCATTATCACCTTCTGGCGAGCGTTCAACTAGAGTGTACAAACAATCTTGAGATTGAAGTGCATCGCGCATTCGTTTGTCAAATTCAAGCAATCCAACACCGCAGATTCCCCATTCACTACCGGGATTTTGATGAAAGTAATTATCGAGGTATAAAGCTTGATGCGCCCGATGAAATCCACCCACACCGATATGCACGATTCCATTGGTGATTTGAGTGCGATCGTACTTTGGTATCTGAACGTTATTTGGTAGACGAGATAGAGATGCTTGATTCAATTTAATTGCTGAATTCGTGCTGATATTGCTGTTCATGATATCTGTTGTCATTGGTTATTTGTCATTGGTTATTGGTTATTTGCCCCTCCTTGTGCCTTTCTTCAGTTTTCAACGGGTGAGAGGATGACGTTGAGCCTTTGGAACTGCTTCACCCTGCGCGTTGAATAAATGACAGAGATCGCCTTTAATATGAATGGGAACGATTTCGTGTAAATGGCTGGGATCGTCGCCGTGTGTTTGCACAACTATTGTGTCGCCGCCTGCAATTCTTACGTAGAGATAAGTTTCTCCGCCTAGCCGTTCCATGACAAGCACTTCGCCGTCCAAGGTGGCGTTATTGCGATCGAGTCGCAGATGTTCGGGGCGAATTCCTAAAGTTGCGGTATCGCCGATCGATATGTTTCCAGGTTTGACTGGAATAGTTACACTAGCATGATCGGGAAGTTTGACAGTAACACCAAAATCATTAACAGCTGCTACTGTAACTGGAAGGAAATTCATTTTAGGTGAACCGATAAATCCAGCTACGAATTGATTGCGGGGATGGTGATATAGTTCCAGAGGAGATCCGACTTGTTCGACGATGCCGCTATGCAATACAACAATCTTATCGGCAAGAGTCATCGCCTCAACTTGATCGTGCGTTACATAAATCATTGTTGCTTGCAAACTATCGTGCAAACTAGCTAGTTCGATCCGCATTTGCACGCGCAAAGCAGCATCTAAATTTGATAAAGGTTCATCAAACAAAAATACTTTCGGATTGCGAACTAAAGCACGACCGATCGCAACTCGTTGCCGTTGTCCTCCGGATAGTTCTTTTGGCTTACGATTGAGTAGGGGTTCCAATTGTAAAATTCGGGCAACTTCCTTCGCCCTTTCGTAGCGTCTGGGTTTTGGCATTCCAGCAAGGCGGAGGCTAAACGCCATATTTTCCGCTACAGTCATGTGAGGATATAAGGCATAGCTTTGAAACACCATTGCCAATCCGCGTTTGTCTGGCGGTACATCATTGACTTTTTGTTCATCTATAAATAAATCGCCAGAGGAGATTTCTTCTAATCCGGCAATCATGCGAAGTAAGGTTGATTTCCCGCAACCAGATGGCCCGACGAATACCACAAATTCGCGATCGCCTACATCGAGATCTATACCTTTGATTACCTGCGTATCGGCATAGGTTTTATGGATATCCCTTAAAGCGACTGTTGACATAAAATACTTCCCTCAATTAGTTAAAGAAAAAATTCTCTTTCCTTCTGCTTTCTACCTATTTCACAGCACCAAATGTTAGACCGCGAACTAATTGGCGTTGACTTAGCCAACCGAAGATTAATATGGGTGCGATCGCCAATGTTGATGCCGCCGAAAGTTTTGCCCAAAATAATCCTTGCGGGCTGGAAAATGAAGCAATAAATGCGGTTAAAGGAGCGGCATCTGCGGTTGTTAAATTCAGGCTCCAAAATGCTTCGTTCCAAGATAAAATAATTGAAAGCAAAGCCGTAGATGCAATTCCAGGCAATGCTAATGGTAGCAATACATGAACGAGTTCTTGTTGTGTACTTGCTCCATCCATGCGATCGGCTTCGAGAATTTCTTTGGGAACTTCTTTGAAGAAACTGTAGATCATCCAGACCACGATCGGTAAATTAATCAAGGTATAAATGATAATCAAACCGATGCGAGTATCCAGCAATCCAGTGTTGCGACACAATATATAAATCGGCACTAGCACGCCAACGGATGGCAGCATTTTAGTTGACAGCATCCACATCAAAGTTTGCTTGGTGCGTTTAGTTGGGAAAAATGCCATCGCATAAGCCGCAGGTATCGCAAGCAGCAATGCAAGTATGGTAGAACCAACCGAAACCGCTACGCTATTAAACGCATAATTGAAATAGGATGCTCGGTCTTGAATTGCCACGTAGTTTTCTAATGTTGGCTGGAAGAATAGCTGAGGAGGAGTTGCAACTGCCGCCACTTCCGTTTTAAAACTGGTGAGAAACATCCAGAAAATCGGGAAGAATAATAGACAAGCAACTAACCAGCCTAGAAAGGTAAACAGCCAACGCTGAGAGTTTTTCTTCGCCATAGTTAGGTATCCACATTACGAGCGACACTACGCATCAAAAAGATTGCCACGAGATTGGCAAGGATGACAGCAATTAATCCACCTGCGGAAGCACCACCTACATCGAATTCCAGCAAAGCTCTCAGGAAGATGTAATAAGCAAGGTTAGTAGTTGCTAATCCTGGCCCGCCACCCGTAGTAACAAAAATTTCCGCAAAAATAGTCAAAAAGAAAATCGTTTCGATCATCGCCACTACAGCAATGGCGCGACTCAAATGCGGTAGAACTACGAAACGGAATGAAGCGATCGCATTAGCGCCATCCATTCTGGCAGCTTCTAATTGTTCGCGATCGAGCGATTGAATTGCAGTTAATAAAATCAGCAGCGCAAAAGGCAACCATTCCCAAGAAACAATGATAATAATAGCCAGCAATGGAAGATCTGCAAACCAATCGATCGCACCCAAACCCAAACCCCTCGTAATCTGAGCAAATAGCCCATTTACCGGGTGCATGAGCATATTTTTCCAAATTAGAGCGCTAACAGTCGGCATCACAAAAAACGGAGAAATTGCCAACACCCGCGCAATTCCACGACCGAAAAAGTCCTGGTCAAACAAAACCGCCAATAACGTACCCAAACCGATCGTAATCGCCAAAACCGAAACTACCAAAATCACCGTAATTGCGATCGAAGTCCATAAAGCCGGATCGCTCAAAATGAACGTAAAATTTTCAATTCCGATGAATTTGCGTGCATCTGGATTCAGCAGATTATACCTTTGAAAAGAAAACCAAACCGTCATTACCAAAGGTACGATCATCCACAGCAATAAGGCAATCACCGAAGGCGCAACTAGAGGTAAAGTTGATACCTGCCGCTTTGGTGGTCGCGGCGTGGGTGATGTTTCGCGGCGTGATTCAACAACTACTGAAGAAGACATAACATAATAAAATTTTGGTTATTGGTCATTGGTCATTAGTCATTAGTCATTGGTCATTGGTTATTGGTTATTGGTCACTTGGCTGGAAATTAATTATTCAGCAAAATTCACAAATGACAAATGACAAATGACAAATCACTCGATATACCCCGTATGCCTCATAAACCGTTCAGTCGAACTCTGCGCTTGCTGCAACGCTCGATCGACCGAAATATTATTAGTCAACGCCGCTGCGATCGTCTGACCAACTGAAGTTCCGATCGCTTGAAACTCTGGAATATCCACATATTGAACACCCTTATAAGGCGTTGGTTCAGCCGCCGGACGAGTAATATCGGCAGATTGAATCGAATTCAACACCATTCCTGCAAACGGCGCAGCTTTTTGATAATTCGGATTTTGATAAGTAGAAATCCGCGTACCGGGTGGAACAGCAACCCAGCCATTTTGATTACCAACCAACTGAATGTATTCTTTAGAAGTTGCCCAAGCGATAAATCTTTGAGCCGCTTCCGGTGATTTAGAAGTTTTTGGAATTGCTAGCGCCCAAGCCCAGAGCCAGTTTGAGCCATTGGGATATCGTTCGATCGGCGCACGAGCAAAACCAACCTTATCGTAAACTTGCGATTCTTTGGGATTAGATATCAACCCTGCTGCAACAGTTGCATCCACCCACATTCCACATTTACCCGTCGTAAATAATGCCAAATTCTCATTAAATCCGTTAGAACTTGCTCCCGGTGGCCCATATTTGTTGAGCAAATCCACATAAAAAGCGATCGCATTTTTCCAAGCTGGAGTATTAATGGTGGGTTGCCATTTCATATCAAACCAGCGTCCGCCATAAGTATTGACCAACGTGGTCAGAAACGCCATATTTTCACCCCAGCCGGGTTTTCCACGCAAACAAACCCCGTAAACTCCATTTTTCGGGTCGTGAATCTTGCTTGCCCATTCTCTCATTTGCGGATAAGTTGGCTGTTGGGGAACCGTAATTCCTGCTTTCTCAAACAAATCCTTGCGATAGTACAGCATCGAACTTTCCGCATAGAACGGCACTGCATAGAGTTGACCATTGTAGGAAAGCCCTTCGCGCACGGGTTTAATCAAGTCATTCACGTCATAGCTGGCGGGTAAATCCAGCGGTCTTAACCAATCCCGTCTAGCCCAAATTGGTGCTTCATAAGAACCGATCGTCAGGACATCGAATTGTCCGCCTTGACTGGCAACATCTGTGGTTGTGCGTTGGCGCAATACATTCTCTTCCAACACGACCCACCTAAGTTGGATATCCGGGTTAGCTTGCTCGAAGTTGCGGGAAAGTCCTTGCATCACCACCATATCGCCATTGTTGACGGTAGCGATCGTTAGTCTGGTCTTCTGTGCTGCTTGCGAACTCGGCGAACAGGCGTGCAGCAGTTGCGCCAGCATGACTCCGGCAAAGAATGCAACCAGCACTTTAGCGAAGCGAGGTAAACGCATCGCATAACTCCTTTTTAGTAAAGAAGGCAGGAGGCAGAAGGAAGGAATATGGGACTCAAACCCTTACTTCATAAGAGGTTGTTAGAACGCAGACGGCAATTGGACGTAAAAATAAACCTTCTACTTCTGCTTTTATTTAGATTTTATGCTCTAAGTCTGAGCAAAAGCTCAATAATAGAATCATACCTAGACCCACCCAAAAACTAAAAAGTCAACAGGGATTTGCAACAATTCTTCATTAACGAGGATGAAACCATGACAGCGAAAGCAACTTATCAGTTTGCGGGTAAGACGATTCTGATTACAGGCGGTGCGGGAGAAATTGGCAAGGCGACTGCACGGCGCTTTGCGGCTGATGGTGCAGGTATATTCCTGCTGGATTTGAATGAGGCGAAGATGACAGAAGCGGCTCAGGAATTAGAAAAATACAAAGTTCCGATCGGCACATTTCGCTGCGATGTTACGGTTGCTGACAATGTTGCAAAAGCCTTTGCTGCTGCTATCGAGCAGTTTGGACGAATCGACTACGTATTTAATAATGCAGGTTATCAAGGATTATTTGCCAAAACAGACGAATATCCAGAAGATGACTTTCAAAAGGTCATCGAAATTAACGTTATCGGCGTTTTCCACGTTCTAAAGGCGGCTGCACAACATCTTAGGGATGCGGGTGGAGGAGCGATCGTCAATATGGCGAGTCATGCGGGAGTGGATGGCCCCCCAAATATGATTGCTTATGCGGCTTCCAAGTTTGCGGTAATTGGAATTACCCAGACGGCAGCGAAAGACTTGGCTCCTTATAAAATCAGAGTAAACGCGCTTTCTCCTTCACTAATCGGCCCCGGCTATATGTGGACGCGACAAACGGAATTGCAGGCGGCAGTAGGGTCGCAATACTTCGATCGCGATCCGAAAGTAGTCGAGCAACAGATGATCGATTCAGTGCCGATGCGTCGTTTGGGAAGTCTGGAAGAGGTTGCCAATGGGGTAGCGTTTCTGATGAGCGACGAGGCAAGCTACATTACTGGCTTTAATTTGGATATTACTGGCGGACAATAGAATGCGATCGCCTATACAATAAAAATTGAGCAAAAGTTATATCTTTAGATATAAGCTCAAACCATTAACTCGATCTAAAAGTTCTTGCTAGGTGAACTATGAAAGAACTCGGCTTGGAACGGCGCGACCGCAAGTTGGATCTCGCTGCTCATGCTGCCTGGTTATACTACATCGCCCAAAACACCCAGGACGAGATTGCCGCCAAGCTGAACGTTTCCCGGCAAACAGCACAACGTTTAGTTGCACTGGCGGTAAGTGAAAAACTGATCAAATTTCGGCTGGATCATCCCTTGAGCGAATGTATTGCGCTGGCTGAGTCGTTACGCGATCGCTTCAATCTGTTACTGTGCGAAGTAGTACCGAGCGATGGAGGTAGTGGCGATACCTGCAACGGAATTGCCGTGTGTGCTGCTACCCACTTAGAAACTTATCTGCTTGCAAAAACTCCAACGATTTTGGCGTTCTCATCGGGACGCACATTGCGATCGATGGTCGAGCAAGTTCCATCAATGGAGCAACCGCAACATAAAATTGTTTCAATTATCGGCAATATGTCTCACTATGGGCGTGCAGGTCGCCACGAAGTCGTGATGCACTTGTGCGATCGCATCGGTTCCCAAGTATATCCAGTTCCCACTCCCGTTGTCGCCACCAGCATAGAAGAAAGAGAACTTTTGCAAACTCAGCGATCGTTCATTGCGGTGAAATCCCTTGCAGAGCAAGCCAAAGCCACCTTTGTCGGCATCAGTCACATCGCCTGGAATGCCCCATTACATCAAGACGGCTTCATCAGCGACGATGAAGTAGCTGAATTGATTGAATTAGGAGCAGTAGGAGAAATAGCAGGTTGGGCTTTTTGCGATCGGGGAGTTTTGCTGCAAAAAGGAACGAACACCCGCGTCGCCAGCGTCCCCCTAGAACAACCCGCCCAACGCCTCATCATCGGTGTAGCAGGCGGCGTGAAAAAAGCCGAGGCGATTCTAGCTGCGTTGCGTGGCAAGTTAATTACGGGACTGATTACCGACGAAGCGGCTGCCCAAGCGATTCTTGCCAAAATCTGAATAGGCGAAACACTCTTAATGTCAAAATACTCTTTGGTTTACTCTGGCGATCGGTAAGATAAATTTGCTGAAAATTCCTACTTTATAAGCGTTTGGGGCTATCAAGCTAACCTATTTGACTACAAAGTGCGGCTTTTATTTGGGGTATGGGATTAGGGTTGAGTGTGTGGACGTTGTTGGAGTATTAGCTGGCGCTGGAGGTAGGTGAAAAGCCAGCAAGCATTAAAGGGAATCTCGATAAGTTGTCTCCAGACTTTATGTTGATTGACAAAAGAAACTGGTGTTTGTTTGAGAATCGGTTTGGCTGTGTGGCTCAAAGCTCCTTGCTCATCGAGGCGGTATAGGTCGAGCGTACCATCTGTGTTATACCAACCAGCAACGAAAACTGGTGCATTTATAGCCAGGGTCAGCAAGGCATCGGCTTTGCTCTGGTCGATGATTGCCGATGAGAACCTTCGCGAACTGGTCATTCGCACCGATGAGTTGATGATGGCGACTGCTTTCCCACTGGCGCATTTGACCATACTGTCAAAATTGAGGCGTTGGTTGGATAGGTTAGTAGTTGGGAAATCAAGTATCATGCCGGGGGAGATGTATCCAACTAAATCCTCCATAAACTGGCGATTATCTTTAATAATCTGGGCGTAGCTACTTTGTAACATGACTTAGCTCCTTGGGGTATGGGATTATGGTTGAGTGTGTGGACGTTGTTGGAGTATTAGCTGGCGCTGGAGGTAGGTGAAAAGCCAGCAAGCATTAAAGGGAATCTCGATAAGTTGTCTCCAGACTTTATGTTGATTGACAAAAGAAACTGGTGTTTGTTTGAGAATCGGTTTGGCTGTGTGGCTCAAAGCTCCTTGCTCATCGAGGCGGTATAGGTCGAGCGTACCATCTGTGTTATACCAACCAGCAACGAAAACTGGTGCATTTATAGCCAGGGTCAGCAAGGCATCGGCTTTGCTCTGGTCGATGATTGCCGATGAGAACCTTCGCGAACTGGTCATTCGCACCGATGAGTTGATGATGGCGACTGCTTTCCCACTGGCGCATTTGACCATACCCCAAATATATGCAGGAATTTGTAGTCAGTAGGAAGAGTCAAACGCCCTGTAATCTTTATGTACCAATACCTTGGCTCAAATCTACTGCACTGATTTAGCCTTCGGTGCTGTAACTGTCTGATCTTCTCTATGTGTTGCCCTCGATTAGCTTGAGCTTTCAAGAGAATTATCCTTAACCCTTACCGATATGCTCCCATCACTCATTAATGAAATTTCCTCGCTGTACGACTGTTCATAGTCAAACAGCCGACGAAGTTCTTCATTCAATTTGTCCTTCTCTTCTTTCGGTGTCTGCTCAGGGCGCAAAGATTCATACTTCCGCAAGCGAGTGCGGTTTTTCCCATTTTGATAACTGCGGTAAGTGGAATATAGCTTTGACTTAGAAGACCTTTTTCCTTTCTGAGGACATAGCGCACTGTCATACTCTTCCAGCATTTGTTTGTAATTAATATGACAGTGATCTACCTCACCGTTCTCTCCTAAGCACCAGTGGTATCGCTCTGCTGACAATCCATATTTATTTCTTGCTTTTTGATGTTCATTTCTGAACTTTTCATATTGACTATGGGTACGGAATGTGAATTGATAAAGTTGGAATGCTTGAAAACTTTTGACTTTTGGTTCATAGTCGCCAGGTATTAATAATGAATACTTGTAATGGGACTCATATCGCTGCTTATAATCTCCACAGGATACTATTTCATAGTCTTTATAAGGCATCGGAAGTGGAACGCACCCTGGATTTTGGCGTACATCTTCCAGGTAATATTTTGTAAATACTTCCTTTGCTTTTCCTTGTTTAGCCCTATGACTTCGGCGCTTGATAATTGGCTGGTTGTTTGGTTCTGGGTATGACTTTGGCGGGGTCAAGAGATGGTTAGCTGTCCCGTCAATAGTAATGCTCGTGTATAAACCTTTAGATTCAATTTCAAAATTAAGCTTATCTATAAATTTTTCTATAAAATCTTTTGAAAAACAAGCTTTAAGATGTTGGGGAATTAGTTCTTCATCTATACGTTTAAGTAGAGGATGTGGTTCAGGATTTCCTTTAAGATCATACCTCTGACAGTATTCAATTGGACTTGATTCACCTTGACGGAACTCTAGAACATCAGCATCGCGCCATCCGTAATGACGTGCATTACCTATAGCCGCCCAATTCCAGCCTTGGCGACAGCGCTCTTGAGCAGTGTGACAAGGTAAGCGATGAACTAAGTGATGGAGTGAGTCAAGAGGTTGAGGTTTATAGCGCGTGTTTCTTCCCACCAGCACGCGATTCAGGCACCAGGGAACTCCATCAGTTATAGTTTGAAAACCTCCCAAAGCCGTTTCCATACACCAAACCATCAAGCGAACATCACTGGTTATATTGTTGGCTACGATGGGATTACAAATGTCAAAATTTCTGCTGGAAAACGCACCGTAAACGGTGTTGTTCATTAGTTTAAAAAGATTATTCATTGCTTCAGTTTCATCCGTACCTCCTTTGTTTTTTTTCTTGTATTTGCTACGCAGTTCTATAAGTTTGTCTACGAGAATTTCACCTAAAGCTACCTTTGTCCATTTTTGGTCTTCCTCAAAAGAGTTCAAATGTTCACCCAGCTTATCCAAAGGCACAAATTTATCTTTAGGATAGTAACCACCAATTAAAACTTTCCCGTTATCTTTGATATACTCTCGTAGTTTAGGACTAGCAACGTAATCTAACCAATAAAAAGTGGAAGTCGTAAATGGTGATTGAAAAATTTGATGTGTATAAATACGGGTATCGCTAGGAGCTAAGTTCTCGTCTTCATTCAAATATTTTGAAGTTTTGTATGTGACTGATGGAAGAAAGTTCTGCGATTCTGGTAGTTCTTCACCTTCAACGGTTACATAAACAAGTTCTAAGTTTTCTGCTATATTACCAGTTTGGCGATGTTTTTCTATATATTCTTTAAGTGTTATATCTCTAACTATCTTTAAATGCCCTAGTGGAAGGTCACGCTGTTTTATAACTGTTGGATAGGCTTGCTTAATATCTGAGTCGCAAATAACCTCACTTTCGTTAACTTTAGATAGATATAAAGGTTGTCCACAGCCAGTTCTTCCACCAATTACTTTGGTCAACAAAAGCTTCTCATTTAGCTTCTTTTGTTTTTCTTTCTGATGCTTTGTATTGTGCTTTGCTTTAAATTCTTCTGAGAGTTCACTTTCAAATACTGTTTGTAAGTAATTATAAGAGCCATACTTCATTAATGTTTTTACTAAAGCTTTAATTCTTTGTGGCTCGATTTCAGGATTAGATTGTTTAACTTTATTGATAACAGCCGATTCCAGTAAATTCCTAACTGTAGCACCAATAGTCAGTTTTGGAGGTTCAAAATCTGGCACAAACAAGTCTTGATAGACTTTTTGCATTTTTTCATTATATTTCACCAAAATGTCATGATAGATACATTTCGATTTGGCAAACTCTAAAAAACGCTCCCAGTCAAGCTCGTAAATATCTTGAATTTTATTTTCTTGTTCTTGGCTAATTTTTGGTATGTATGTCAACTCAACGTTAGAGGCAAGTTCTGATAAATCTTTATCATTACCGTGAATAGCACAAATATCTATAAATTTGACGCGAACTTTAAACTTTTGTCTAATTGGGAAACAACCAGATTCCGTCGATAAACTTGGTGCTATTAACAGGTAAGGAAGTTCAATAGATTGATTTAAGCCAGGTTTATTTCCTGCGTGTAAATATGAGTAGGATTCATTGATAAATCCACTTTTTACTTGCTTCAGGAGTTCTTGAAGCCCAGCCCCACCTACGCTGTGTTTGTTCTTAGCCTCATCTAGTGTGTAGCGACGGAAAAGCTTAAATATACTTTGTTTTGCCGAAAAGCAGTAAATGACAATGTTCAGGGTTGGGTAATGTTTCGTCTTGACTTCATACCAATCTCTTCCATGTAAAATTTTTACTTCAAAGCCAAGTTCTTCGATGAAAAATTGTAATGGGATGAAATCTAATTCTGAGTTAATCAGTTTTGCTCCCGCTTTAGGAGTAATTGAATAAATCAAAGTCTCTTCAGGGGAGTCCATGCTTAACAGACGCATCTGGACGGTTAGAAGTTTTGATGGAAACTCATCTTGTTTGAGAGGTATATTTGCTGAAACTGCTTTTGAAATCGGCTGAAATTCAGTAGCTAGATTAATAGGAAAATGAATAATGATATTTTTGGCAGACTTTTTATTAAAATTCAAGTTATATTGATTAATAATCTGTACAAAAGACATCCCTTTAGCAGAGTCAAATGTATTTGTCTTTTTATCTTCTTTAGTAAAAAAGTTTTTATAATCATTTTCTCGATAAGATTTTTGTTGATTCAGCATAAGAAATAGTAATTATATTAGCTTCACGTCCTTGTGACCATTTGCTGCTGGAGTTTTAAAGCAAGTGTCTTCCAGATGGTCTTTTTAGAGGCTAACGAACGAGGTAGTGCTTCGTACTTAGTATATTTACGGAATTTTCTGAGAGTCTTTGCGATCATCCACAAACGGGGGCTAGTAATAGCACTTAACACACAATCGAGCAGTATTGCTTTATATCAGCGAAGAGCTTTGGCGGTAGGAGGAATCAGTTTTGTTGGCAAAATATCTGCCAAAATTTGTAACCAGATGTGCGATCGCCCTTGGCGCTGCGCTTCGCGCGATCGCACACTTCCTACACCACCTATTTCCTCAAGTTTTAACTAACGTTTCTTCTATCAATTTGTGATGATGTAAAACCATTATTTGATTAGCAGTTAAAGTCTCTATAGCATAAGCACGACCATTCAAATCGCTAAACTCGACTTCAAAAACTCCCGGTTCGTATACTTCTACAATAGTTCCCACCTGACCTCGATAGATGCCCAATTCTGGCAAATCTTCTAGAAGTGCGACTACATCCAGTAACTTCATTTGCAAACTTACGCTCCCATCTTTCCTTACAAAACAAGTTACCAAGCGCGGAAAATCTTCATCATCGCGCACCAGCCAAACACTACGAACCATTGCCTGCTTTTCTTTTCTAACTATAATAAAATCTACAATAGCTTTTTCTGGATTGGGGAGTTTCATATAGCAGATGAGCGGAATTTTTCGCTCGTTCGTTGCAATACCCCAGTTTCTGGCATTTATGATTGCAGTTCGCTACACCTAAGACTTAGTTGTCTCAAAGGGGCTATGCCTTTTCAAGGGGATTATGCAAAGAACCCCGGTATTGTAAACGAAATTAGTATAGAACAAAACAAAAAAAGATGTTAAGAACATTCCTGTTCATACGATACAAACTGTTCTCATAACCTCAGACAGAGGAGATCTAGCGCTGGCATCTTAGGCTTAAGATAACCTCAATCAAACGAAGGAAATCCAAGAATAGCCCTATTTAGATGTGGTTAGATTTTGGGTGAGTAAGGTTAAACGGTAAATAAATCAAGAGAAGTTGATTCGGTTTATTCGCATGGGATCTGCCCATGAGGATTCAACGTTTTTACAGATAGTAGCTGAAGGGGCAAATCCTGAAATTGAAGCATTGCTAACTGTTTGATGAGCAGATTCAGTCCACTCACAAATGAGGACATTGAGATGGCTCAACCTATCAAAGTCGAAAAAACGGTAACCATTGGAAAATCCGCAGAAGATCTTTACCGCTTCTGGCACAACTTAGAAAACTTACCACGCTTTACCAGGCATCTTAAAAGTGTGAAGGTCTATGACGATGGGCGATCGCACTGGGTTACTAGCGCACCGATGGGCAACAGCATTGAATGGGACGCCAGAATCACTGAAGATCGTCCGAATGAAATGATTGCCTGGACTTCACTGGAAGGGGCAGACATTGCGAACTCTGGTTCGGTTCACTTTCAACCTGCTCCTGGTAATCAGGGGACTGAGGTAAAAGTTATCACAACCTATGATGCGCCTGCTGGAGCCATTGGAGATGCGATCGCTACACTCTTTGGTGAAAACCCAAAACAGCAAATCGGAGACGACCTTGCCCGCTTCAAAATGCTGATGGAAGCAGGCGAAATTGCTACAAACGATGGTCAGCCATCGGGACGCCGTAACTCAAAGGACTAATCGCGATGAAAGCAGCTTGTTGGTATGGTACGGAAGATGTGCGGGTAGAGACTGTGCCCGATCCCACAATCCTCAACCCGCGTGATGCCATTCTCAAAGTAACCGCTACAACCATTTGCGGTTCTGATTTGCACATTTACGATGGCTTTATTCCCACGATGGAACCCGGTGACATTCTCGGTCACGAGTTTATGGGAGAAATCGTTGAAGTGGGGAGCGAAGTTAAGAAGCTGAAGAAAGGCGATCGCACGGTTGTGTCTTCAGCGATCGGCTGTGGTCACTGCTGGTACTGTAATCAGCAGCAGTGGTCGCTGTGCGATAATTCCAATCCGAATAGCTGGCTCCAGGAGAAAGTATACGGACATGGCACAGGGGCAATCTTCGGCTACTCCCATGCCTTTGGCGGCTATGCAGGATCGTTTGCTGACTATATCCGCATTCCCTTTGCAGATTTCACAGCAATTCCGATTCCCAAAGACATTCCGGATGAAAAATTCCTGCCTGTTTCGGATGCGTTTCCTACAGGGTATATGGGAGCAGATTTGTGCAACATTCGCCCAGGAGATGTGGTTGCGGTTTGGGGCTGTGGTCCAGTGGGACAATTTGCAATGAAGGGTGCCTACCTACTGGGCGCAGAGCGTGTCATTGGCATCGATCGCTTCCCGGAACGACTGCAACTCGCGAGAGACTTTGCCAAAGCCGAGATTATCAACTACGAAGAAGTGGATGTCCTCGAAGCACTCAAGGAAATGACGGGAGGAATGGGTCCGGATGCCTGTATTGATGCAGTCGGCATGGAAGCCCACGGCAGAGGTCTAGAGGGGCTGTATGACAAAGCCAAACAAGCCATACGTTTAGAAACCGATCGCCCGCACGTGCTAAGGCAAATGATAATGGCGTGTCGCAAAGGTGGCACTTTATCGATCATGGGAGTGTATGGCGGCTTTGTGGACAAGCTGCCAATGGGGGCAGCTATGAACAAAGCCCTCACCTTAAGATCGGGGCAGATGTTTGGTCCGAAGTATATTCCCAAGTTGGTGGAGTACGTTTTGAACGGCGACGTAGACCCCTCGGCTGTGCTGACGCATCGCTTGCCTCTGGCTGAAATAAAGCAGGGCTTTGAGATGTTCAAGCACAAGCAAGACCAGTGCATCAAAGTAATGTTGCAGCCCGGCTAGTGGCTCATTCCACTACAAACAAACAATGGAGAAAAATCATGAAAGCAGTTTGCTGGCAAGGTGCTAACAAAGTGGGAGTCGAAACAGTCCCCGATCCCAAAATTATTAATCCTCGAGATGCCGTAATCAGAATTACATCCACTGCAATTTGTGGTTCCGATTTACACCTCTACGATGGATTCGTTCCCACGATGGAGCAGGGCGACATTCTGGGGCATGAATTTATGGGAGAAGTCGTTGAAGTCGGTAGTGAAGTTAAGCGAATTAAGGTGGGCGATCGCGTCGTCAATCCATTCCCGATCGCCTGCGGTCACTGTTTCTTCTGCAAACAAACGCTTACATCTCTCTGCGACAACACCAATCCCAATGCCTTTATGGCAGAAGCGATCATGGGACATTCACCCTCCGGCATTTTTGGCTACTCCCATATGCTAGGGGGCTATGCAGGCGGTCAAGCAGAATATGCCCGCGTTCCTCATGCTGATGTCGGTCTATGCAAGATTCCCAACGGATTGACAGACGAACAGGTGCTGTTCCTTTCGGATATCTTTCCAACTGGCTATATGGCAGCGGAAAACTGCGATATCAAACCCGGTCATGTCGTGGCAATCTGGGGTTGTGGCCCGGTTGCTCAATTTGCGATTCGTAGTGCGTTTTTACTGGGAGCAGAACGGGTAATCGCGATCGATCGTGTGCCTGAACGCCTCCAAATGGCAAAAGACGGTGGGGCAGAAGTCCTCAATTTTGAACAGGTTGATGTTGGGGAAGCTCTCAAAGAAATGACGGGAGGTCGTGGTCCTGATGCCGTGATGGATGCCGTGGGGATGGAATCGCATGGGATGGGACTGGAGGGACTATACGACAAAGCCAAACAAGCGGTGCGCTTAGAAACCGATCGCCCGCACGCGCTTAGACAGGCGATCGTTGCCTGTCGTAAAGGAGGCACTGTGTCCGTTCCCGGTGTATTTGGTGGATTTGCCGACAAGATTCCAATGGGGGCTTTTATGAACAAAGCCTTGACCATGAAAACGGGACAGACTCACGTTCACAGGTATTTTACCCCGCTACTGGAACACATTCAGAAGGGCGATATCGATCCTTCGTTTGTGATTACCCACAAATTACCACTAGACCAAGCCCCGCATGGTTACGAGATCTTCAAGCACAAAAAGGATCACTGCATCAAGGTTGTACTCAAGCCAGGACAGAGTGCCTGAAATCCCAGTGAGGCAACCCTAGAACTACCAATGATTCAGCCAATCGAGAGTCATTGGTAGTTCAATCGCTTCTACTTGAGCAGGTTGGAGGATTGCTGGACTGCCTACCAGAAAGCGATCGCGCAGATACGTATAGCCTGCAAGCAATGGTGCATAGATCACCAGCACAGCGATGAAAACGATGATGGTTTGCCAGAAGCGTGGAGCAGACGAAATCGAGATTCAAACAGCCGACGTTTAGAGGAGACATAGAAAAATGGTTAGTCAGTTGCAGAAGTTACCCACCGATGAGTCGTTAGGCACACTGGAGACAGTTGCTCACTTTGACGGCGCAATGCTAACAGGCGTAACAGTTTCACATCAGGGGCGCATCTTCGTCAATTTTCCGAAGTGGGGTGATGAGGTCGCATTCACCGTGGCGGAAATCCGGGAAGGTCGTCCCGTAGCTTATCCAGATGAGGCGTTCAATCGTACCAACCCTAACGACCTTGCTGCCGCACTTGTATCTGTGCAAAGTGTGGTTGTTGATCCTGCCGATCGCCTATGGATTCTCGACACGGGCAGTCCGCTGTTCCAGCCGACACAGTATGGTGGACCAAAGCTTGTCTGTGTAGATTTGACGAGCGATCGCGTTATCAAAACAATCCTCTTTCCCCAAGATGTCGCCCTGCCTACCACTTACCTGAACGATGTCCGCTTCGACCTGCGGCGCGGTACCGAAGGCATGGCATTCATTACGGATTCGTCTGACCAAGGGGCAAACGGAATTATTGTAGTAGATTTGGCATCAGGCGAGAGTTGGCGCAAGCTGCACGATCATCCATCTACAAAGGCTGAGGCGCTATCAAGTTTCCGCCCAATCGTTGAGGGTCGTCCGTTTTTGGAACGTCAGCCAGATGGAAAAACCAAGCCTATGCAAATGGGGTCAGACGGGATTGCCATTAGTGCAGACGGGTCGCGCCTGTACTACTGTCCGCTTGCTAGCCGACGGCTCTACAGTGTTGCCATTGATGCACTCGTGGATCGCTCGATTGACGATAGCGCTGTTGCTGCAACCGTAATTGATGAAGGAGACAGGGGCGGTGCTTCAGATGGACTCGAAACAGACGCGGCAGGGTATATTTACTCTACGAACTACGAACATAATGCGGTTCTGCGTCGCCGTTCTGGTGGAGAGTGGGAAACGGTAGTACATGACCCCCGCCTTCTATGGCCCGATACGATGTCCGTTGCGGCAGATGGATACCTCTACGTCACAGCAAATCAGTTGCATCGTCAGGCGAAATACCAAAAGGGAAAAGACTTGCGCCAAAAGCCGTATACGCTCTTTCGCGTTCGCATCGACGCTCAACCTGTTCTACTGCAGTGAGGCTCGATTGCACAACAAGCACAAGAAGGGCAGTATCGATCTTTCGTTTGTGATTACCCACAGATTCCCGCTAGAGCAAGCCCCGGATGGTTACGAGATCTTTATATTGAATACGATTGTATTCGCAGAAAAAAGTCAACTCGACGAACAAAGGCCGCTACCAAGCCAAAATTTGTAACCAGATGTGCGATCGCCCTTGGCGCTGCGCTTCGCGCAATCGCGCTTCTCAACCCGTTGCAATATCTCGACGAAGCGGCTGATTAAGCGATCCTTGCCAAAATCCGCTTAATAAGATGTACAAATAGTTTGCACCATTTTGAATACTATAGTCTATAGCACTATTGTATTCAAGGCATTAACCTAACTTTAATGCCGCTCAAAAAATTGGATCGTCTTCTAGGAGTAGAGATACAACGTCTTCGCACGGCGAAATGTTGGTCACAGGAACATCTTGCAGAGGTTGCGAATCTGCATAGAACTTATATCAGCCAACTAGAACGAGGGTTGAAAAGTCCATCTGTCCGGGTTCTTTACCAAATCGCTACTGCTCTAGGCGTGACCATGAGCGCACTTCTGGAAGCAGTTGAGGAATCTTTGGATGCTGACGAGTGACGAAGTTGAGAGATTAAGGGAAGCGATCGTTGCGACAATTGCCGCTCCCATTGTTGGCTCCATAGAGGATTACTCCTGGGAAGCGATATTTCATTATGTTAAAAATATTCCCCGTAAGAATGTAGCCTTGCTGCTTCACGGATTGTAATAGTCCTATCTTGTGTGGGATGAAAGAATCTTCCAGATCCAGGGTGAAAAACCCACCTAGTAATAGTTCTAGCGGGTTTATTCCAGTAGAGTCTTCCATAAGCTCCACTGTAATGCTTCTTTGGAGCTAGTTCTGGAGGTAAATCTTTAGCATCTTGACCTTCTTTTAAAACTCTAGCTCTAGACATTTGGATGGGACTTAATTTACGAGCAACGTGATTAACTAGCTTGTTACTACCGCTACGTAGTAATCTTTGATAATTAGTTTGCGGTTCGCAGATATATGTCTCTGCGGTATATTCCTGTCCAGCTTCTAGTAATGGCAAATCTCCAATCGCGTCTCTAACAGTCACAATTGAAGAGGCTACAGGCTGTAGTAAATTTAGCTGAATACTATTTTGTTCGGGTTTAAGAGATTTAATATCTCCATGATGAGTAGGCTCTGGGAGTATAGGAGCAACACCGTTTAAACATCCTACAAAAAAAGCTCTTGCTCTAGTTTGAGGAACTCCATAATTTGCAGCATTTAATGATGCAGATGTCACCCCATATCCCATCTGCTCTAGTTTGATAGTTATCTCTTCTCTAACTGTACCGTTATAGGCTTTTAAAATTTCGGGTACATTCTCCATCACAACATACAAAGGTCTGAATTCTTTTACAAACTCTAAGAAAGTTTTGTATAGCTGGTTGCGAGGATCTTCTAGGTATCTGTATTCAGCAGGAATGTTGCGAGAGAATCGTTGACATGGAGGGCCACCAATTATCGCTGTTAACTCTTCTTTTTCTAATTGAAGTGTTAGTCGAAGCTCCCTAGCATTGATTGTACGAATATCCTTTGCCAGAACCAATTTTGTTTCTGGGTAGTTATGCTTAAATGTTGCCAAAGCTTTCGCATTTTCATCAATAGCGCATATCGTCTGAAAACCCGCTAAGTGAAAACCTGTAGTTAAGCCCCCAGCACCAGCAAATAAATCAATGACAGTGTGTACCATGTATTGAATACTATTGTATTCGCAGAAAAAAGTCAACTCGACGAACGGAACCCCTATCTTTATTAGATATTGCCAGCATAAACCCTGCTCGATCGCACTTCTCCACCTGTTGCTAACGATCGATCGCTCCTCAAACGCCGCTACCAGTCCTAAGAGTTTCCTTCTGGCGATCGCAAAACGCCTTTAAGAGCTTCGTACAATAACTTATACTGCTTGAACGCTTGTTCATATAAAGCATTTGTTTGTGGCTGTACGGTATTGCTCTCCTATGAAAGCACCTCGAATGCAGCCTCTAAACTGGGATATGCACAAACTCCCACCATCGCCAGAATAGCTGCTCCGTAAGCGGCACCTTCTTCCGAAGAAGGTGCAATCAGTTGTGTTTGCAAAATATCTGCCAAAATTTGTAATCAGACGTGCGATCGCCCTTGGCGCTGCGCTTCGCTCGATCGCCCATCTCCACCGTTCCTAAGAGTCGGTAAAGCAGCTTGTCAATTGACCAAAATTCGTAGTGTGACATTTTGGGGTGTGGGATGTAGGTTCAAATACTTGCCCTAGAGCGCCAGTCCAGTAAAAGAGGTTGACAAAAATGGCTCGGTATGAATGCGACGAAAAACGGTTAGTTCGCAACAATAGGAGTTGTGCATTTCAATCCATAGCGATCGCTGAAATAGTTATTCTTCCAATGAGAATGATTCTACTGGACTGGCGCTCTAGTATTATTTTTCTCTGTTAGACAAATTTATTTATCCCTACCACACAAGAAATCGGCCTTTTTTACAATACCTTGAAAAGAATATTTTTACTCCTATTGGCAGACATCGTTGATACAATTAGGCTATTAATCCGATTTCTTGGTCGATACTTCCCGTCAAACCTACAATTTTTGGCATAAAAGAAACCATTTTCTAGGTAAGTTGCGAATCCTGTTTATTTGTCAAAGGATTCTGGGAAATATAGAGTAATATTCCTGCTTGTAAAAGTAAGGCTCTGCATTGTTAAACTATATTTAGAAGAGGCAAATAGAATATGGCTGCAATTACAAATATGTTGGATTATCAGATTACCGAACAAATTTATGCAGGTTCCAGAACTTTAGTATATCGAGGGATTCGGCAGAGCGCTGGAGCAGCCTCTTCAAAGGACGATCGACAACCTGTAGTAATCAAAATATTACGCAATCAATATCCCACATTTAGCGAACTCGTGCAATTTCGCAATCAGTATACTATTGCTAAAAACCTCAATCAACCCGGAATCATTCAAACTTATAGCCTAGAATCTTATCAAAATGGTTATGCCTTAGTCATGGAAGATTTTGGCGGCATTTCCTTAAAAGAATGGATATCGAAAAAGGGGAAACCGCTATCTGTTAGTGAATTTTTAATTTTAGCGATCGCCATATCCGAAACATTAGATATTCTGTATCGGGAACGCATCATTCACAAAGATATTAAACCCAGCAATATTTTAATTAACCCGGAAACTAAACAAGTCAAATTAATTGACTTTAGCATTGCATCTTTATTGCCAAGAGAAACGCAAACTCTAATCAACCCCAATGTATTAGAAGGAACTCTGGCTTATATTTCTCCCGAACAAACTGGAAGAATGAACCGAGGGATTGATTACCGGACTGATTTTTATTCTTTGGGTGTTACTTTCTATGAATTACTAACAGGACATTTGCCATGTCAATCAAATGACCCGATGGAGTTAGTACATTGCCATATTGCTAAAGCAATACCATCGGTACACGAAATTAACCCAGAAATTCCCTTGGTAATTTCCGAAATTGTGAGCAAATTAATGGCAAAAAATGTGGAAGATCGCTATCAGAGTGCGTTAGGACTAAAAGCGGATTTAGAAAAGTGTTTGCAACAACTTCAAGAAACTGGGAAAATAGAAAACTTTAAAATCGGGGAAAAAGATTTGTGCGATCGCTTCATCATTCCCGAAAAACTCTACGGTAGAGAACAAGAGGTAAAACAACTTTTAGCAGCCTTTGAAAGAGTAGCATCAAAAAACAGCGAAATGATCCTCGTCGCTGGATTTTCGGGAATCGGAAAAACTGTAGTAGTTAATGAAGTTCATAAACCGATCGTCCGACAACACGGCTACTTTATTAAAGGTAAATTCGACCAGTTTAATCGCAATATTCCCTTCTCTGCATTCGTGCAAGCATTCCGCGATTTAATGGGACAATTGCTCAGTGAAACCGATGCCCAACTCCAAGCATGGAAAACCAAAATTTTAGCCGCCCTTGGTGACAGCGGACAAGTAATTATTGAAGTAATTCCCGAACTGGAACGGATTATCGGACAGCAACCTCCAGTTCCAGAATTAGCGGGGGCTGCCGCTCAAAATGTGTTTAATTTGCTATTCCAAAAATTTATCTCCGTCTTCACTACTAAAGAGCATCCTTTAGTCATATTTTTGGATGACTTACAATGGGCAGATTCGGCATCTTTAAAGTTGATGCAGTTACTCATCAGTGAATCTCAATCCAATTACTTGCTACTAATTGGAGCTTACCGGGATAATGAAGTTTCCCCCGCACATCCGTTGATGTTAACTCTAGATGAGATTGGTAAGGCAGGTGCAACTGTTAACACCATAACGCTAGCACCGCTCACTATAAATAGTTTGAATCAATTAGTGGCGGATACGCTGAGTTGTTCGGTTAATGTGGCGCAACCACTTACAGAATTAGTCTATCAAAAAACTCAAGGTAATCCATTTTTTGCTACTCAATTTTTGAAAGCATTACATCAAGATGGATTGATTAACTTCGATCGTAAAGCTGGTTATTGGCAGTGCGATATTAGCAAAGTTCGGGGGGCAGCGCTTACTGAAGATGTGGTCGAATTCATGGCGCAACAATTACAGAAATTGCCGATAGAAACACAATCAGTTTTGAAATTAGCTGCTTGTATTGGCAATCAATTCGACCTGGAAACCTTGGCAATTGTTTCGCAAAATTCCGAAATTGAAACGGCAACGGCATTATGGAAAAGTTTACAAGAAGGGTTCATTTTACCCCAGAGCGAAGTTTATAAATTTTATGTGGGAGAACAAGAAAAGATCGCTCGCGCTACGTCTGCCACAGTTTCTTATCGTTTCTTGCACGATCGCGTCCAACAAGCAGCATATTCATTGATTCCCGAAAGCGATCGCGCGATCGCTCATTATCAAATCGGGCAATTACTTTTGCAAAAAATTTCCCCAGAAGCTAGAGAAGAACGCATTTTTGAATTAATCAATCAGTTAAATTATGGAACTCCTTTAGTTGTCGAACAAACAGAAAGAGACGAACTTGCCCAACTCAACCTCACAGCTTGCCGCAAAGCCAGAACCGCCACCGCCTATCAAGCCGCCCGCGAATATGCCACTGTGGGGCTACAACTGCTGGGAACAGACGCTTGGCAACGCCAGTATGAAATGACTCTATCTCTCCATGACTTAGCAGCTGAAGTAGCATTTTTGGCTGGTGCTTTTGAGCAGATGGATCGATGGATTGAAGCAGTGATTCATCATGCGAAAACACCCTTAGAACAGGTGCAAGTTTATCAAGTTAAAATCCAGGCATTAGTCGCCCACAATAAATTTGTTGAAGCAATAGCGATCGGTCAATCGGTCTTTCGGATGTTGGGCGTAAACCTACCAGACGAACCAACCTTAGACGATATTCGCCTCTTGAAGCAGGAAATCGACGTTTTAATTGAAGGTCGTGCGATCGAGTCATTCCTTCATCAGCCAAAAATGACCGATCCTCAGCAGCTTGCCATTATGCAAAATGCGGCGCGACTCACACCAGTCTGTTATATGTCCGGCACAAAACTATATTTCCTCGTCGTTGCACTTCAGGTTAAATTATCAATTCAATTTGGTAATAGTCCAGTTTCCGCATTTTGCTACGTAGGTTATGCCTTCCAACTGAGGATGCTGTGGAACGACATGAGCAAAGTGCCTCAGTTTGGGCAATTAGGATATCAACTCGCCTTAGAACCCGATGCCAAAAACATTCGCGCCGCCACAAATATGTTAATGGGGGCTTATGTGGGTTGTTGGACGATCCATTTGCCAGAAACCTTGCCCATTCTTCTCGATGGATATCAAGCTGGCTTGGAAACTGGCAATCTAGAATTTATGGGCTACGATGCCCAATTGTACTGCTTCAATGCTTATTGGTACGGTCTACCGCTGGCGGAACTGGAACCGCAAATGCGTGCTTATTATCAACAGTTGTGCGACCTTCACCAACTGACGGCAGCTAATTGTGTTTTAGCTTACTGGCAAGCGGCACAAATTCTTTTGGGTGAGTCAGAGGAGGAGATTCCTTTACGTCAAGATGCGTATGAAGAAAAAGTTTTGGATGAAGCAAAAGTTGATTTTTATCGATTATCTTTCTTTTATTTGTATCGCTTCACTTTGAATTATTGGTTAGAAGATTTTGCTAAAGCCCAACATGATGCCGATCGAACCAGACACTATTTAGCTGGGGGGATGGGAAGTGTGGTTGAACCAATCTTTTATCTCTATGATTCTTTGACGGTGCTGGCTACTTCTGGTAAATCGATTTCACAGTCGGAACCGCAATGGCAGCGAATGCTAGAAAATCAAGTTAAGTTGAAAGATTGGGCAGATTATGGTCATCAGAATTACTTGCACAAATATTATTTGGTTGAGGCGGAAAAGCATCGGGTTCTCGATCGCAAAACCGAAGCTTTAGAATTTTATGACTTAGCAATTCAAAAAGCTAAAGAAAACGGTTACAACCAAGAGGAAGCATTAGCTAACGAACTCGCCGCTAAATTCTTCTTAGAATGGGGTAAAGAAAAAGTTGCCCAAACTTATATGCAGGAAGCCTATTATGGCTATGCTCGCTGGGGGGCAAAGGCGAAAATCAATAACTTAGAAAAACGCTATCCCCAATTACTGCAACCCATCCTGCAACAGCAACAACTTAGCATCAATCCCCTAGAAAGTATTGCTAATATTACCCTGTCTAAAAATACTGCTACTTGTAGTTCTAGTAGTAGCAGTATTTCCAATGCACTAGATTTCGCCTCTGTGCTCAAAGCGGCTCAAGTTATTTCTAGTAGCATTGAACTCGATGAATTGATGGCTAGTCTCACACGCATTCTCTTAGAAAACTCTGGAGCCAAAAAATCGGTTCTTATTCTCCTCCAAAACGGGATTTTGCAAGTTAGAGCCATTACTTCTGTCTATCATCAAGAAAATTCAGTAGACATCCAAACTGTTCTGGTTTCCCGACCAATTGATACTTGTCAAGATGTGCCTCAGAAAATTGTTCAATATGTCAAAAATACCCAAAAAACAGTTATTATCGATCGCTTGGAAACAGATATTCCTGGTTTGATTGGAAATTATCTGTTAACCCATAAACCGCAAAGTTTATGTTGTACTCCAATTGTCGATCGAGGAAATTTGGTAGGGATTATTTATTTGGAAAACCAACTGACTAGCGGTGTATTTACTAGCGAGCGCTTAAAAATTATTCACCTTCTTGCCGTCCAAGCTGCGATCTCGTTAGAAAATGCTCACTTGTATCAACAAGCTCAACAAGCTTTAGCAGATTTACAACAAGCGCAATTACAAATTGTGCAGAGCGAGAAAATGTCAGCACTGGGAAGTTTGGTGGCTGGGGTAGCTCATGAAATTAATAATCCAGTTGGCTTTATTTCGGGCAATATTAATGAAGCGATCGCTGCGGTTAAAGATATTACCGAATACCTGCAACTCTACGAAGAAAAATTTCCCGACCCTGGAGAAGAGATTGCCGAAAAAGCCGAAGAACTGGAGATCGAATATTTGTTAGAAGATTTGCCGAAAATGTTGGATTCGATGCAAGTCGGTTGCGATCGAATTAAAGGAATCAGTACCAGTCTCCGTACCTTCTCCAGAGCAGACAAAGATTATAAAGTTCCCTTCAATATTCACGAGGGAATTGACAGTACGCTTTTGATTCTCAAACACCGATTGAAAGCCAACGAACATCGTTCAGCTATTGAAGTAGTGAAAGAGTACGGAGATTTGCCACCAATTGAATGTTTCCCCGGACAATTAAATCAGGTGTTTATGAATATCTTAGCCAATGCTATTGATGCCCTGGAAGAGTCGAATGCTAAGCCCAGTTTTGAACAGCAAAAAAAACAATCAAATCGCATCATTATTCGGACAGAGATTAAATCTCAGGAATGGGTAGAAATTAACATTTCTGACAATGGTTTAGGAATAACAGATGAGATAAAACAGAAAATATTTGACCACTTATTTACAACCAAAGCTGTCGGGAAAGGAACGGGATTGGGATTAGCGATCGCCAAGTCTATAGTAGTCGAAAAACATGGCGGTTCTATTCATGTTAATTCTAGTCTAGGCGAAGGAACCGAATTTACAATTTTTTTACCAACAAAAGCCGGACAAAACAGTTAATTTACTGACAGCATTAAAGAAGTTTGTATTGAATCAACGAACAGCTTTGAGAGCTTCGTACAGCAACTTATATTTTCTGAATGCTGTTTCGTATAAGGGATTTGTTTGCGATTCTAAGTTATTGTCATCCTGTGAGAAGATCTCGAATGCAGCTTCTAAATTGGGATATGCACCAACTCCCACCATTGCTAGAATAGCTACTCCATAAGCGGCACCTTCTTCCGAAGAAGGTGCAATCAGTTCGGTTTGCAAAATATCTGCCAGAATTTGTAACCAAGTGTGCGATCGCGATCCTCCACCTGTCGCCAAAAGTTGATGAACTGGAGTAATCTCGGTAATTACCTCCAATGCTTCCCGCAGGCTGAATGCAACCCCCTCCAGTACAGCACGAATTAAATCTGCTTGCGTATGCGCTAGTGATAAATTTACCCAAGCGCCACGAGTATCTGGATCGAGGTGAGGACTGCGTTCTCCAGCAAGGTGCGGTAAAAATAAAACACCACGCGCACCCGGTTGCGATCGCGCTGCTAAATCCATTAGTTCGGTGTAAGCGATGTGCGGTGCGAATGTATCTCGATACCAACGCAGAGAACCACCCGCCGCCAGCGTTACTCCCAGTAAATGATACCCACCATCTACGTGACAGAACAAATGCACTCGACCTTCTGGATCGGGAATGGGGCGATCGCAAGGTGCAAAGATTACACCTGATGTACCGATACTCAGACTACCTCGATTGAGATTACTCGATGAAATGCCTAACCCGATCGCAGCTGCTGCATTGTCGCCTCCGCCTGCAATTACAGGCAATCCCACAGGTAATCCCACGCGGGTAGCTATTTCCGATTTCAGTTTGCCCGCGATCGCGGTAGACTCAACTACTGAAGGAAACAACTCTACATTGATACTAAGAGCATTAAGTATATCCGTATCCCATTGCCGATTAGCCAGATTTAAACATCCCACACCAGACGCATCGGATGGTTCTGTCACTCGTTCCCCAGTCAGCACATATCCTAAATAATCTTTTGGCAATAAGATTTGCTGGAGTCGAGCATAAGCTTGCGGTTCTTCATTCCTCAACCATATCAATTTCGGCAATTGAAACCCTGTAATTGCAGGATTTCCGGTACGCTGAATTAACTCTTGACGGGGAACGATCGCTTCAATCTCTTCCACAGCTTTACCCGTGCGTTGGTCGTTCCACAAAATTGCAGGTCTGATAACTTTACCATCTGTATCCAAAGGCACCATACCGTGCATTTGTCCGGATAAACCGAGTGCGTAGACGCGCAACGGCTTGTCGCCAGACATCGTTCGGTGTCCTTCTAGCTGTTGAGTAACATTGGATAGCGCATCTAGACTAGCTTCTACCCAATCTGATGGGTTTTGTTCCGTCCAACCGGGTTGGGGGGTTAACAAGGGATAGCTACTGGTTGCTTGAGCGATAATTTGACCTTGCAAGTCAACCGCGATCGCTCTTACTCCTCCCGTACCCAAATCTAAGCCAATTACCAGATCTGCCATTTGTCCCTCCCAAAATCAGTAGGTCGAAAACTTCTGCGATCGCCCTTGGCGCAATCGTTCTGCTATAACGTTGGATGCACCACCTGTAAAATCGCTTTGACTAACTGTTCGGGTTCGATAGGTTTGGCTAGATGGATCTGAAATCCGGCAGCTATAGCTTGTTGTTGGTTGATTTCTCCCGCATAAGCAGTCAGAGCGATCGCCGGAATATTTCCTCCTTCTTGGGGCGACCATTTTCTGATCTGTCGGATTAGGGAATAACCATCCATTTCTGGCATTCCAATATCACAAACTAGCAGATCGGGAATAGATTGATTGAAGCGAGTTAATGCTTGTGCGGCACAAGCAGCTATGGTAACTTCTGCGCCAGCTTGCGTCAGGATAAATTCTGCTAACTCCCGCATATCAGCCTCGTCATCGACAACCAATACCCGAATACCTGCTAGGGGAGTGCTCAGTGCGGATTCCTGAGTGTTCGGGATTGTATTTTCTGTTTTCACTCCTCTTTTCTCAATTGTATTTATCGGTAATTGGACGGTAAATGTAGCACCTAAATTCGCGCCCCGACTGTCAGCTTTCACAGTTCCTCCGTGCAATTCGACAAAATGACGAACGATCGCTAATCCTAATCCCAGTCCACCAAATTTTCGCGTCGTCGTACCATCTTCTTGGCGGAAGTAGTCAAACACATGAGGTAAAAACTCTTTTGTGATGCCTTTTCCCGTATCTTTTACTCGAATTTGAGCATAAGTATCGACTTGTTCCAACCGCACCTCAATTTGTCCGCCCGCTGGTGTGAATTTGACTGCATTGGAGAGGAGGTTCCAAATAACTTGCTGTAGGCGGTTAGCATCGCCTAAAACAGTTCCCGTCAGGGAATTGAGCGCGATTTGAATTTGAATATTTTTCGCTTCTGCTGCCAGTTTTACGGTTTCTAGTGCTGCTTCAATTGTGGTAGCTAAATTGACTTTCGCGACGTTTAATGCAATCTTCCCCTGGAGGATGCGCGAGACATCTAATAAATCCTCGATCAATTGCGCTTGCAGTTTGGCATTGCGTTCGATCGTTTCTAAAGCTTGTTCGGTTTTTGCCGGATCGATGCGCTTGGTTCGCAGGATTCTCGTCCATCCCATAATTGGATTGAGGGGCGATCGCAATTCGTGAGATAGTACAGCCAGAAATTCGTCTTTGATTCGGTTGGCGGCTTCGGCTTTGGCTCGATCGCGTTGAGCTCCTTGATATAGTTGTGCGTTTTCGATCGCTAAAGAAGCGCGATATGCCAGTTCCTCGGCTAATTGCAAATCGGTTGAATTGTAGCTTCGCCCTGATTCGGCGGAAATAAACGAAATTACCCCTAAAATTCGCTCTTGGGTTTTTAGTGGCACTGTCATTACCGATTTAAACCCAACAGAGCGCAAAATTTCTAAATGTTCTGGGTCACGGGCTCCTTGCACGAGCATTTCATCTGGAATATCTGGTATTAAATCCGATTCTCCCGTTCGCAATGTCAAAGCAGCGCCGCGAGGATCTTCACGATTAAGAGGATATTTATGTCTGATTTGTTCAGCCCATTCCAATTTAGCAGGGTCTTTGTGAGCTACGGCAATTTGTGCGATCGCGCCATTTTCTTCCACAATATGAACGGTACACCAATCTGCTAACTCAGGTACTGCCAGTTTTGCCACTTGCTCCAGGGTAGTTTGATAATCCAGAGAAGAAGCCAAGACTGCACTTGCTTCGGCAAGAAAGCGTTGGGCAAGCTCTAAGCGTACTCGCTCCGTTACGTCTAACACATACGCTAAAACGTCTTTTACTTGATGGTTTGAGTTTTTGGTTGGCAAATAGTAAACGTTATAATAACCGGGTTGGCGATCGTCGCGTTTGGGAAGGTTAATAGCCAAACTGGGTGAAATAAAAGAATTTCCCGTGCGGTAAATTTCATCAAAAAGTTTCACTAGTTGCCGATCGGATTGACCGAAAATTTCTGCAATTGAATGCCCTAAGTGTTGTTCGCGGGTTAATCCATTGATTTCGGCTAATGCTTCATTAATAGCAACATATCGTTGTTCTGAATCTAACCATGCCATTCCTACCGGAGAGGTTTCAAAAATAGTTTTCAGTTGGTTTTGTGCGGCTTCGGCTTGAGTCCGAGCAATGCGTTCTCTTTCTAACAATTGTTCCCGTTCTTGTTCGACTTGCTTGCGTTCTGTAATGTCAATCAGAATGCCAATCATGCGCGTCGGTTTTCCATGAATATTATAGGTAAATTGTCCTCTCGCTTCTGTCCAATGAATGGAGCCATCTGCCCAAAGCGTGCGATATTCATGGTGAAAATCCGTTCCCTCCTGCATAGCTTTTTGCAGTGCGATTTCTGTTTCTGCGAAGTCGTCTGGATGAACGCTCTTAGCCCAACGTTCGTAGCTTGGTTCACACTCGTTTGGTTGAAGTCCCATAATGCTGAACTGACCATCTGACCAGGTGACTGTATTGGTCTGCATATCCCAATCCCAGGTTCCCATGCGTCCGACTATCAACGCCAGTTGCAGTCTAGTTCTGCTTTGTCGCAATTCCTCTTCGGCTCGCGCTCTCTCTACGGCAAGCCAAGTTTTTTCGGCTATTCGCTCCATTAGCACCACTTCTTCTTCTGTCCAATTGCGCGGGGAAACATGGTGCAATACCAATAGTGCTTCAAACCCTCCTTCTTTTACTAAGGGAACGCACAACAGAGATTTGGTCTGAATTGCATCGAAAGCAGCCGCTCCCGATCCAGTAGTGCGAGGATCGATATCGACATCATCGACAACAATGGTTTTGCCTTGTTTTAGTTCGGTAATAATTTGAGGGCCAAAGGAATTCATGTGGTGAGAGCCAATTACACTGATTACACCATTGCAATAGTCGCGATCGACAGTTACGTATTCTTGCGTTGGGTCAATTTCACCATAAGTACAGCGAGTAACATTAAAGTGTTCTCCTGTAGAGCAAACCACCCGCCACATAATTTCTTTGGCGTCTTCAATAGAACGAATTGCTTCATTTAATTCCAGGAGAAATTGCTGTTGTCTTTCTTTTTGCTGAAGCTTTTCGAGTAGGGCTTCTACCTGTTGACGCGATCGTACTTGTGCGGTTATTTCAATTCCGTGAATGAGAACGCTATCAATGCAACCTTCGATATCTCTAAGTGGCAGAAAAACGAGGTTGAAAAATCCTTCAACTAAATTGCCATCTCCTGCATCCCAAAGTGATAAAAACTCATCTCCTCGAATAATTTCTCCTGTTTGATAAACCCGATCGTGAATCTCAAAAAATCCCTGACCTTCCATTTCGGGAAACACTTCTCGTGCTGTTTTCCCAATGATGTCTTCAGAACGTGCAGAAACTTTTAAAAAGGTGGGGTTAGCCAGTTCAAATCGATGTTCTGGCCCCGATAAAACCGCAAACATGGCAGGAACTTCCATGAGAATATCTCTCAATCGTTTGCGTTCGGTTTCTGCTTGTCGTCGTGCGGCTTGTTCTCTTTCTAAAAGCCGATCGCGTTCTAATTGGAGTTGTTTGCGATCGCTAATATCTCGCAAGTAAACCGATAGACCATCGACTGAGGGATAAGCTAATGCTTCATACCAACGATCCAAACTATCAACTCCCGGCGCTTCTATAATTACTGAAACTTGCTCTGCAATTGCTCGATGATACTGTTCGTAAAATACGGAACCTACTGCTTCTGGAAATATTTCCCAAATACATTGCCCGATTAAAGATTCAGACGAATGGCGTGAAATTTCCTTAAACCGTTTGTTGACATAAGTAAACTGCCACTGGCGATCGAGAGCAAAAAAGGCATCGGTAATACTTTCGAGAATATTAGTTACTTTGTTATTCGCTTCCTGTATCGCCGCTTCTGCCTGTTTGAGTGTGGTAACGTCCTGAAACATTCCAATACCAGTAGCAGGATGCCCGTACATGGCTGGTAATAGTTCTCCCCAACAAAGAGTTGAGCGAATGCCACCAGGGGTATACCAATTCATCTCATAGTTTTGCAGCCGTTCTCCCCGCGCTATCAGCACCGCAGGCATTCTTTCTGTAGGAATGCGATCGCCATTAACATCGGTACAGTAGTAGGCATCGGCATACTCGTCGAGAGATTTGTTTTTCGGTAAGTCGCCGCCTGCCAATTCGTTGGCGATCCGATTGGAAAAAGTAACTTTTGCCGTTCCCGGCTCGATAAATACCATTGGCGTTGGCATCAAATCCAAGACGGTTTGCAACCATTTTTGCTGGTTCTCTAATGCCTCGGCTTGCTGTTGCAAAATAGATTCAGCTTGCTTGCGTTCGGTAACATCTTGGAAGATGGCAACTGCTGCCACAATTTGATTTTGGCGATCGCGAATTGGTGCGGAATTTACATTAATAAAGATGTGTTTGCCATCGTTTTGATGTAAAATCATTACTTCGTTAGATACGACTTCGCCTTTGAAAAGCGATCGCGGTAACGGATACTCTTGCGGATCGTAGATACTTCCATCAAGGCGAAAAGCTGCAAATGGAGTGACGGGGACATATTCCTCAAGCTCAAGCGACTCTTCGTAGTCGTACCTCACAATTTGTCTGGCTTGTTCGTTTGCCAGAACTAATTTGCCAGTCGCAGCATCAGCAATTAACACGCCTGCTGGCATTTGTCGCAAAACTGCTTCAAACCGAGTCCGCTCGACTTCCAGTTCTTGCATCAATCTTTCCCGTTCTGCCTCAGCTTGCTTGCGCTCTGTCACATCTCGAAAATAAACTGCCAGACCATCAGCTGATGGATAGGCATTCACCTCTAACCAACACTGAACGGGTTCGCCAAATTCTTCCCAAGAAACAGGTACTTGTTCGGCTAGCGCACGAGACATTTCCCGGTATGCTATCCCGCCTACTAATTCGGGAAAAACTTCGTGCCAAACGTGCTTTGCTATCAATTCTTCTGGCGTTTTATGGAGAATTTGTGCTGCTGCTTTATTCACGTAGGTGTAGCGCCAATTGCGATCGAACGCCACAAAAGCATCGGTAATGCTTTCTAAAATTGTTATTACCTTGCGTTCGCTTTCTTGTAAAGCTATCAGTTGGGTGCGCTGTTGCTCGGCTTGCTTGCTTTCGGTAATGTCCCGGCTAATAACTACAACTGAAATAACTGTTCCCTTGCTGTTTAATTCGGGAACTAACCGCGCCTGATAGAACCTCAGACCAAAGGGAGTGATAAATTCAAATTCAATTTCCTTTTCTCGTCCAGTTGCAAGCACTTGGCGTATATTCTCTTCCCAGAACTGGTAAATTGGGTCTGGGATAACTTCAGACATGGTTTTACCCAAAAGAGCATCCCGCGAAAGTCCTAAGGCTTGCTCGACAACTCGATTGACATACAGGTAACGTAAGTGGGAGTCGAAACGAGCGATCGCATCTGGAGCATTTTCTAGTAAAGCTTCTAATTCTTGTTTTTGAAGCTCTAAGGCGGCGATAATCTGCTGCCGCTCTAGAATGCTCTCTTGCAGCAACGTTATTTGAGCATTCATTTCATTTTTATTACAATCTAGACATTCTTCATTTTCTAGATTGCGAGCAAAGCGTTCGATCGCTTCCGAACGGGAAATTCCTTGCTTGCTTGCCGCCCGCTCTAGTAAATGCCACGCTGTACTGGTAAGAGATACACTAAATTGTTGTTTCGTTTCTTTTTCCCAATTACTAACAAACTTACCTGTTCCATCGCGCTTCATTGAGGTTTACCCGTATATCTACACGGTCTTTTCTATTCAACTCCAGTTCTCCTCAATATGGATCTTTCTTAAGGATGAGGCTAAGTATCTTTTGAAGCTTTTTTAATTGTCTTTTCTTTGATTCATCGGAAAAGATATTAACAGCAATTGAGTAAATTATCAAACATATTCCCGTTGTTAAAAATAGGAATTTTAATCCCACTTGCAGCAAAATATTGGGGCTGTAAATTCTGAGAGTCTTTTTAATTACAATCTCCTTTAAACCGCTCATAGCAGGTGGCGAAGCTTATTTTTTGTCCCAAATGTCATTGAAGAAGAATTCTCCAAGTCAGAATTCTCGTCCGTCAGAATCAATCAGTCGGGGATAAAAAACCCGTGACTGAATTGTTGCACCTCCAAATTATAGATTTGGAGGGGGTTTTAAACCCGTTCATTCATCCACCAGTCGCACTACAATTCAATTAGAGAATTCTGTTTGATAAAATATCTCCAAAAATTAAAGTTAGTAGAGACGTTGTATGCAACTTCTCTACTTTTATGGAGAGGTCTATTCATCGCCCAAAAATTCATCCCACACTGCTTTATCCTTCGGGAAAACTTCGCGAACGGGTCAGATGTGGAGCTTCTTTTTGTTTAAGCTAACAAATTGCGTTATTAAACGCTTGCTACGATATAAGTTAATTCGTTAACGCGATTTTCACGATCGCCAGTGGTAAGGAAGACGACATTATCAATCTTTTGATCGGCAATAAACTTTGTCAAAAACCCGGTTTCTCAGATCTTGTTGAAAATGGTGCAATATGTGAATTTAGATGAATTTACTAAAATGTAGCGATTTGTTACACTTTACCCTATGATGCCGCCAAGACCCAATTCTTCCTGATGTAATAAGCAAACTTTGTAAGCAAATATTATCCCTTTATCGATAGAGGTCATTGAACGATGACAACCAGCGAACGTTTTTACGATGTCATCGCATTTGGTGATGAAATTCCCGGTGCATTTGCTGCTATTTCTGCTGCTAGGGAATATCGCCGCCGAACTCGAAAGTATCCGGGAGTTCTGCTGATGTCAAAAGTTAGTCTCCAGGATGGTATAGGCGGTCATTTGGTAAGAGGTTGTCTTGCTTATTTGGATAGAAGCCAAATTGATAAAAATCTGCGAGAATCTTTAGGTTTAGATACTTTTGGCGACCCGGCTTCTATATATAAAGAATTCTTGCAAAAAGCAGATGTAGTTAATGTTGGTCTTGACCCCCAAAAAGCTAGCGCAGTTCTCAAGAAAATGTTAAGCGAAGCAGGGGTCGATATTCTCAGTCAAGTAGAGATATCTTCTGTTAATAAAGAAAATAATAAAATAATTAGTTTTACTACATCCAAAGGCACTAAATATTATGCTAAACAGTTTATTGATGCTACCGTTCATGCGGAATTAGCACAACTGGCA
>CAZJJR010000019.1:38398-38653 GCA_964546365.1 uncultured bacterium
GGATTTGAAACATTTTCTTTGTCGGAATCAGAATTACCAGTTACTCTGGTATTTCAAACCAAAGGACTGACTGTAAAAAGATTAAAAGAAATTGAATATTCTTATATCAAACGCTTCACTAATTATGGGGATACAGAGGCACAAAAATTTTTACTCCACGCCACTAGTTTTGATGGCAAATTAGCAGAAACCCTCAGACAAGAAATGATAGAACCAAAAGGTAACTTTAAAACTAATTATTTTATTATTTTCTTT
>CAZJJR010000019.1:38672-40547 GCA_964546365.1 uncultured bacterium
TTTATCGATTGCTTACCATTCATTTCGCGGTACGAAATTTTCTCTCCATGAAACGGGCGCTATCTTAGATGAAGGAAACATCGCCGTATTTTCTGATGATAGACTTTGTTGGAATGCACTTTTATTTGCCGTTAACGGTAAAGAAGCAGAAGCATTAGCTAGAAGCGGCGCTAAACCTACTGCAAAAATGTTAGAAGAAATGGCTTTTGTGGAAAAGTGGCTGAAAAGTTTGGGCGCTACTTCCGTTACTCCAGCTTCGGAATTATATATCAGACACGCTGGCAATGTTACTGGCGTTGTAGACCCGTTATCTGGTACGAAAATGCTCAAAGGTGGCGTACCTCCTACGGAAGCATTAGCTACTTTTGCTTATCATTTTGACGTGCGTGGAGGTATTCCTGGTATTGGAGAAAAGGCAAAAAGCGAAGGATGGTTTCAAAGTCTTCATTTTGAACCACCCGTGTTTAATATTGGGATTCAACACGCGATAATTAAGGATGTTCCTAACCTAGCTGTAGTTAGTCCTGGTTCTGGTTTTGAAGGTTATGCACCTGCAGCTGGGAGAATTTTTGAATTTAATGCCGCTGTTGGTCAAGGAATTGGTATAGCGGCGATTATTGCTTTGCTGAGTAATCGAAATTTGGCTGATATATCTAATCAAGAAGTGAGAAAAGTGCTGGTGGAAACGAGGCAATTACCGCGCATTTTTGGGTTTTCTAAAACGGCGGAGGCTTATAAATTGGCGGAGTTTGAATCGCGATTATCACTTAAGGGTCATATTGGGGAAGAGTATTCTTGAAGGAGTCAGAATTCAGAAGTCAGTATTCAGAACTCAGAACTCAGAATTCAGAATTCAGAATTCAGAACTCAGAATTCCGATTCCTGAATTGTGAAGTTTTAGAATTCTACTGTTTGGGGTGCGCGGGGGAAGGGGATTACATCCCTAATATTGCTCATTCCGGTCATAAATTGTACCAATCTTTCAAATCCTAAACCGAAGCCGGCGTGGGGAACTGTTCCGAAGCGGCGTAAGTCTAGATACCACCATAAATCTTTGGCGTTCATGCCTAAAGCGTCGATGCGGCGCTGCAAAACGTCTAGGCGTTCTTCTCTTTGGGAACCGCCGATAATTTCGCCTATTTTGGGGGCGAGAATATCCATTGCCCGGACGGTTTTTTCGTCATCGTTTAACCGCATATAAAAGGCTTTGATTTGGGCGGGATAATCGGTGACGATTACGGGCTTTTTGAATAATTCTTCAGCAAGATATCGTTCGTGTTCTGATTGTAAGTCTAATCCCCATTTGACGGGATATTCAAATTTTTTATCTGCGTTCTCTAGGAGAGATACTGCTTCGGTATAAGTCAAACGCTCAAATTGATTGTTGATGATGTTATCAGCGGTTGCTAACACGGAATTATCTATGCGCTGATTGAAGAATTCCATGTCTTCGGGGCATTTATCTAAAACATATTTAAAGACATATTTGAGGAATTCTTCGGCTAAGTTCATGTCTCCTTCTAAGTCACAAAAAGCCATTTCTGGTTCTACCATCCAAAATTCGGCTAAGTGACGAGAAGTGTTGGAGTTTTCGGCGCGAAAAGTTGGCCCAAACGTGTAAACGTTACTAAATGCCATCGCCATTACTTCTGCTTCTAATTGTCCGCTGACTGTTAGATAAGCGGGACGGCCAAAAAAGTCTTTGCTATAATCTATTTCTTGGTTTTCGGTGCGGGGTATTTGGTTTAAATTAAAGTTGGTAACGGCGAACATTTCCCCTGCGCCTTCGCAATCGCTAGCGGTGATAATGGGGGCATGAATCCAGAGAAATCCGCGTTCTTGAAAGAAGTTGTGAATGGCGGTATGCCGCGTTCG
>CAZJJR010000019.1:40557-40830 GCA_964546365.1 uncultured bacterium
TGCACAGGCGTTGCGAACTCGGAATACCGCGCCGAAGGAGTTGGTGCGCGATCGCAAATGTCCGATTTCTCGCAAAAATTCAAATGAGTGTCGTTTCTTTTGTAATGGATAAGTTTCCGGATCTGCCTCTCCATAAACTTTAATCGAGGATGCCTTTAGTTCAACTCGCTGTCCTTTGGCGGGAGACTCCACTAATACTCCATCCACTTCTAAAGACGCGCCGGTATTGAGTTGCTTTAACACTTTCTCATACTCTGGCAAATCCCGATTTAG
>CAZJJR010000020.1:0-235 GCA_964546365.1 uncultured bacterium
CCTTGGTTTGGCGGTAGCATTTTTGTTCTGACTGCGGTATGTGCAGGTTTGCATATTTTTCCCATCGGCACTTTACTAACTTTTTTGAGTTTACCTTTTGCCATTAAATTATTTGGTCACGTTGGCAAATATCATAATCAGCCATTAAAAGTTAGTAACTGTAAATTCATTGCCGTATCCCTTCATTTTTGGAGCGGATTGCTGTTAGGATTAGGGTTCATCCTGGCAGGCATTT
>CAZJJR010000020.1:251-5236 GCA_964546365.1 uncultured bacterium
ATTTGATGATTTATCGGTTGGCATTTTGTCCTTATCAAAAACAGTTTAAACGCCCCCTCTCTACCAGTCACGGTAACTGGTATCACAGAGAGGGTATTATTATCCGTCTTACTGATGAAATTGGTAATATTGGCTGGGGAGAAATTGCCCCTATCCCTTGGTTTGGTTCGGAAAGTTGCGAGGAAGCTGTAAATTTTTGTCGCAATTTACCAGAGGAAATCACCACTGAAATGATTTTTTCTATTCCATTCAAATTACCCGCTTGTCAGTTTGGGTTTGAGTCTGCTTGGGAAGATTTGACCTCTCCCCCAACCCCTCTCCTTGTAGGAGAGGGGAGTAAGAGTATTACTCCCCCCTTCCCTACGAGGGAAGGGGGGTTAGGTCTATTCGCTGGGTTATTACCAACTGGAATCGCTGCTTTAGAAGAATGGGAAAATCTTTGGCAACAAGGATATCGCACTTTTAAATGGAAAATTGGGATTGCTTCAATTGAGGAAGAAATTGAGATTTTCCAACAGCTAGTAGGTAGATTACCATCATCAGCGAAATTGCGATTAGATGCCAATGGTGGATTGAATTGGCAATCGGCAAATGAGTGGTTAAAGATTTGCGATAAATTTGCGATCGAATTTTTAGAACAGCCATTACCCGTCAATGAATTCGATGCCATGCTGGATTTAAGTCAGCACTATTCTACCCCACTAGCATTAGATGAATCTGTTGCTACTATCACTCAATTACAAACTTATTATCAACAAGGTTGGCAAGGAATTTTTGTCATTAAACCCTGTATCGCAGGTTCTCCCAAACTGCTGCGGCAATTTTTTCAACAACATCAAATTGATGCGGTTTTTTCATCGGTTTTTGAAACAACGATTGGCAGAGAAGCCGCACTTAACTTAGCTACCGAACTTTCTCACTTTTCCCAGCGTAACAGAGCAATGGGATTTGGTGTTAAACATTGGTTTATTGAAGAGGAAACAAACTGGTTAGATAATTTATGGAAAACCCGTTAGCCTATCTCGAACAACGTGCTGATGATGAGTGGCTGATTGGTTATGACAGTCGCCAGTTTAGTCAATATGCTGAAAAATTATATTTAGAATTAGTTCGATTTTCTAAAGATGGAAAATTACCGCAAATTATTCTGGCTGAAAAAAATCCAGTCAAATTTTTAGCTGGCTTTATGGCGGCAACTGCGGCTGGTTGTTCCGTATTTCTTTGTAATCCGGATTGGGTAAAAGCCGAATGGCAACAAGTGTTTGAGTTGGTGCAACCAGACTTAATTTGGGGAGAACAAAGTATCGCTGATTATAATGAGAGAAATTTTGCGATCGCAAATCGAAAACCTTCAATCAAAAATCGCATCATGATTCCCACTGGTGGTTCTTCCGGCAAAATTCGTTTCGCTATTCACACCTGGGAAACATTACTCGCATCCGTACAAGGGTTTACCAAATATTTCTATTTAAATAGAGTCAATTCATTTTGTGTTTTACCCCTATATCATGTCAGCGGCTTAATGCAATTCATGCGTTCTTTTACCACTGGTGGCAAACTAGCGGTTATGCCATTTAAATGCTTAGAATTCGGCCAAAAATACGATCTCGATCCGGCAGATTTCTTTATCTCTTTAGTACCAACCCAACTGCAACGTTTGTTAAATAATCATCCCGATTGGCTATCAGAATTTAAAACCGTTCTCTTGGGAGGTGCGCCAGCTTGGGATGAACTTTTGACCCAAGCAAAACGCTACCATATCCCCTTAGCGCTTACTTATGGAATGACGGAAACTGCCTCCCAAATCGTTACCCTAAAACCAGAAGATTTTTTGAATGGGAATCATAGCAGCGGACGGGTTTTACCCCACGCGAAAGTAACTATTCGGACAGCGGATGGTGAAATATTAGAAGCAAACCAAATCGGCATTATTACCATTCAAGCTGCTTCTTTAGCGCTGGGTTATTATCCCGATAGTTCATTTATTAAAAATCAACAAAATACCACATTTTTTCAACCTGATGACTTGGGATTTTTTGATGAAGAAGGTTATTTAAATATAGTCGGTCGCATCAGTAATAAAATCATCACTGGGGGAGAAAACGTTTTTCCATTTGAAGTAGAAGCAGCCATTATGACTACTAATTTAGTGAAAGATGTCTGCGTAATCGGGTTGCCGGATAAACATTGGGGTCAAGTAGTAATTGCGATTTACGTCCCCAACAACTGCCAAGTATCTGATGAGGATTTAAAAATTGCAATTCAGGAGCAATTGTGTAACTTTAAGCGCCCTAAATATTGGATTTCTGTGGAAAATTTACCTCGCAACGCCCAAGGAAAAGTAAATTATCGCCAAATCCAACAACTTGCTATAACTTGGCTACAGTCTCGCCCCAATCATTTAACCAATCGATAATATCTCTGGGTAATTCTTTTCGACTTCGATTAATTGCATCGATGCAAACGTGCCTAGTCAAAGCATTGGCAACGACTTCTTGATTAGGCGTAAAAACTTTGTAATTAATGGCAAATTTATTACTAGTTAGATACTGAGGCATTAAGAAAATAATTATAATGTCGCCGCAAAACATCGGGCGCAGAAAATCTGCACTGGCATGAACGATGGGAATTGCCACCGCTGAATTGCTGAAAAAAGATTTGATATTGATGCCTGATTTGCTGAGAGATTCTTCATAAGCTTCATGGCAAATCGCCAAGAGATTGGCAAAGTAAACTACTCCAGCGGCGTCGGTGTCTTGAAAGCGGATTTTGCGAGTATAGGTGAAAGGCATTAGCAGTTACATCGATAATCCCACTACCTACTTCATACCACGAGCAGCGTCTCTACCACCAACAGTGTTACTATGAGAGCGAGTCTTTCTAACTAAAGAGAGATGCTATTTGAGTTCTCGGCTGCTATTGAGGCTTGACTTGAGTAAGGGGGTGGGAAGATGGGGCGATGAGGAGAAGTAGGGGATATAGGAAGAAAGAAACAAAAAATCAACGTATTTTTCTAGGGGCATCGCATCTATTTAATTACGGTAAAATTTGAGATTTTTTATTAACATGATGCAATTTTTTGTCTTTTTTGTATTTGGATGCCTCAAAAAAAATAACAATTTTATGAAATTAAAAACCAAAACTGTTATTACTATTGGCTTGACATTAGCTGGCCTAGTTAGTACTTTATACATGATTTCATCGACCATTTTGTTGGGAAGTCTTGCTCAAGCTGAGAAAGAGAGTAGCCATCAGACGGTAGAAGGAGTTTTAAATATCCTGAATCAGCATGAAGAAAATTTTAGTTCTCGTTTTGATGATTGGTCAGCTTGGGACGATACTTACGCTTTTATTGAAGATGGCAACAAGCGTTATATAGAATCTAATCTCGTTCCGGCGCAACTAGCTAATTTAAAAGTTAATTTAGTGTTATATATTCATAATTCAGGGCGGCTGGTGTTTGCCAGCAATTTCGATTTAAAGTCTCAAAAAATTAAACCCATTTCTCAAGAAATCAAAAAGCATTTGTTGCCGGATAATTTGCTGGTCAAACGTCAAAATAATCAGAAGTTAAGCGGAATTATCATTTTAAAAGAAGGGCCAATGATGGTATCTTCCCAACCGATTTTAACTAGCGAAGGTTCTGGCCCAAGCAGAGGAACTCTCATTTTTGGCCGCTATTTAAATGATGAAAATATTCGCAAGTTATCACAAATCTCCCGCTTACCGCTGACGATTAAAAAGTATGATGACCCGGTGATGGCTGCTGATTTTAAGATAGCACGTTCTTTTTTATCACAAGAAACTCCCATTTGGGTTAATCCACTCGATCCGCAAACAATGGGTGGATATACGCTACTCAAGGATATTTACGATCGACCAGCGCTGTTATTGCGAGTAGATATTCCTCGCACGACTTACCAGCAGGCGCAAGTTAGTCAGCGTTATTTGATTATTTCTCTACTGTTAGTAGGTATTGTATTTAGTGGAGTAACCCTGTTATTTTTAGAAAAATTAGTGCTTTCTCGTTTAACAAGTCTCAGCAAAGATGTGAAAAATATTGGCGCTACGGGAGATTTATCTCGGCGCGTTGTGGTGTTTGGCAAAGATGAGTTATCGAGTTTGGCTGAGTCGATTAATTGGATGCTGAAAACTTTGGAGGGGTTGTTAAAAGATTTGCGATCGGAACGGGAAAAGTCAGAACGCTTGCTGCTGAATATTTTACCTTCTCCGATCGCCGATCGCCTAAAACAAGAAGAAAGCAGTATTGCTGACTCTTTTGGGGAAGTGACGGTTTTATTTGCCGATATTGTCGGATTTACCAAGCTTTCCGCGCGGATACCTCCCGCCCAGTTAGTCGATTTACTCAATCAGATTTTTTCTATTTTCGATCGACTGGCAGAAATCCATCAACTAGAAAAAATTAAGACGATCGGCGATGCTTATATGGTAGCGGGTGGAATTCCCGACCATCGCACGGATCACGCGGAAGCGATCGCAAATATGGCGATCGATATGCTCAAAGCACTAGACCATTTTAATGTTAAAAACGGTCAAAATTTTAGCATGAGAATAGGCATTAATACCGGGCCAGTAGTAGCTGGGGTAATCGGTACGAAGAAATTTATCTACGATTTGTGGGGCGATACGGTTAATATTGCCAGTCGGATGGAATCGCAGGGAATTCCCGGCTGCATCCAGGTAACGGAAATTACCTACCAATTTTTAAAAGATAAGTACTTAATTCAAGAGCGCGGTTTAGTAAATATAAAAAAAAAAAAAAAAATGCTTACTTATCTGCTGAAGGATAAAAAATTGGCGGAAATTATCAAATTATCATGATTTTTATCTATAAGAATTCAGAGATCAGGAGCCAGAATTCAAAATGAATTAGAGTGGCACTATTAGATGAATTTCTGGGTTTTAGACCCCTCTGTTGCATTAAACATTTGGTGTCCTTTTGGCTGGTATAACTGGGGGCTAGG
>CAZJJR010000020.1:5282-12160 GCA_964546365.1 uncultured bacterium
GCAATTAATAACGCCTTAACCGCCTTGACGGTTGCTATAGTATCGAACTCTAGCAAAAAAATATTCTGACTTCTGAATTCTGACTTCTGAATTCTGCATTTTGACTTCTGAATTCTGACTTTTGAATTCTGGCTTCTGACTTCTGAATTCTTAATTCTGAATTCTGACTCCTGAATTCTATTTTGATAAAAGACGATCGCTTTTGAGTTGTAAAATCATTGAGGTAGTCAATGACGGTCACACAGTCTTAACAGAATGGAACAACAACGCAAACCAACGGTTGTAGTCACGGGTGCCTCTTCCGGGGTTGGCTTATACGCCGCAAAAGCTTTTGTCCGCCGGGGATGGCACGTTGTCATGGCTTGTCGGGATTTAGAAAAAGCCCAAAGAGCAGCCGAGTCAGTAGGAATGCCCCCAGGCAGCTACACCCTCATTCATATCGACTTAGGCTCCTTGGAAAGCGTGAAACGGTTCGTGCAAAACTTCCGGGCGCGGGAATTGTCCCTGGATGCTTTGCTCTGCAATGCCGCTATTTATATGCCTTTATTAAAAGCGCCTTTATGGAGCCCGGAAGGTTACGAATTGACGATGACCACCAATCACTTGGGTCATTTCCTGCTGTGTAATTTGATGCTGGAGGATCTCAAGCGATCGACATATCGCGATCGTAGATTGGTGATCTTGGGTACAGTCACCCACAACCCTGATGAATTGGGCGGTAAAATTCCACCCCGTCCGGATTTGGGCAATCTAGAAGGTTTTGCTGCCGGATTTAAAGACCCCATCACCATGATTGACGGCAAAGCATTTGAACCGGTCAAAGCTTACAAAGATAGCAAAGTCTGTAACGTACTGACGATGCGGGAACTGCACCGCCGCTATCACGAGTCAACTGGCATTACCTTCAGTTCTCTTTATCCGGGATGCGTGGCGGAAACCCCCCTATTCCGAAATCACTATCCCCTATTCCAAAAACTTTTCCCCTTGTTCCAAAAGTACGTCACGGGCGGTTACGTATCTCAGGAATTAGCAGGGGAAAGAGTGGCAGCAGTAGTTGCCGATCCCGAATACAGACAATCCGGTGCTTATTGGAGTTGGGGAAATCGGCAAAAGAAAGACCGCAAATCTTTTGTGCAACAAGTTTCTCCCCAAGCTCGCGATGACGAAAAAGCTAAGGATTTGTGGGTTCTGAGTGCTAAATTAGTTGGGCTGGCTTAAAAAGTGAAAATTCAGGAGTCAGAATTCAGAATTCGGGATGGGAAATTATTCTGAATTCTGATTACTGACTACTGATTCGCTGTAAAAATAGGCAATGTTCGCTTGACAGTTAGCTAAAAAATTGCGTTTTTTGGAAAAATTACCTTTAGATGAAGGCAGATTTTGGTGTTTATTCAAAAGAGTTAGATTTTGCTTCAAATATTATCAAAGAAGCAGCGAACCTTTATATAAAGCAGCAGTCAGTAACCACAAACGTATATATTAAAAGTGAATATGATGTGGTAACTTCTACTGATTACGCAATTGAAAAATTTATCGTTGATGAATTAACGAAAAAGTTTCCAGGCGATCGCATTATTTCGGAAGAAAGTTATCCGGGAGAAATCACAGATGCGAGAACCTGGGTCATCGATCCTTTAGATGGCACGAGTAACTATGCTCGGAAAATCCCCACTTACGGTATTCAACTCGCATTAGTACTCGACAAACAACCAGTAGTTGCGGCCATTTATTTGCCTGTCCTCGATGAAATGTATACGGCGGCGATCGAGCGAGGCAGCTATTTAAATAATCAAAGAATTTACGTTAATTCATCTGTTAAATTGAGTCAAGCCGTCTTGTCGATGGGAGATTTTAGCAAGACAGGCGATCGCATTCAAAAAAATCAGATTAGATTATCGGGTATCGCAGCGATCGCAAATCAGATCGCTCAATTAAAAATGTGGGGCGCTGCTTGTTACGATTTGGCATCTCTCGCTACTGGAAGAACAGACGCCTACTTAGTTTACTCTTACGATATATGGGATATCATACCGGGATATTTGATTGCCAAAGAAGCGGGTGCAGTATTTGCTCAACTTACGGGAGAATCTTTTATTTGTAATGCTACAACGTCGATCGGCGCATCTAATGTCGAATTGATGAATGATTTGCTAAAAATTATCGATTATCGCTTTTGATGACCGTACCACCAAAGCTGCGGCAGCATTTAACTTAATTATTGAGATTATTGAGGCGGTGGGGAAATGGGAAAAAACTGATAAATAACTTCTTTTGCCATCTTACACTAGCCCCCAGCCATAGTTATACCAGGTGGAGCACGAATCATCGCCAGAAAGCTCGTTAAATTTTCCCGAAATTAAATTGAATTAACCGATCCTTAAAAAAGAAAGTTGTTTCTTAAGACCTACACTTGCTACTAAAGTGGCAGGTGGCGATGAATCCCACTTATTAAGGTCAAAAACAGGCATTTCTTGCCAGCAGTGGCGACAAAACCAGTAAACCTGATGGTGGCCAATGTGACGGATCATTTGATTAGAGCAGCATGGGCATTCTGTCATAAAAACCTCGGATGTTAAAAAAGTAAAGTTTATTAATGAAAAGGATTAAACTAGTACCGAGTAGCCGAAATAGCTCACCAGTGGAACAAGCTGAGAAAGCCGATCGTACAACCTTCTTTTCTGCCTTTTGGCACTAACTTGAACTACTAATGAGCCTGACTCTATCGGTCAAAAATGAAGATTTGGTGAAAAATACAGATTTGTTAAAGAATGGATTTAAATCTCAATATTTCTTAATAAAAAACAGATTAAATCGGACAAGACAGGAAGCTTTTCAACTAAAGGGAAAAGGGTTTTAGCTTATTTGACTTTTCAGGGGTTGTTAATGCGGATTTGGTATAATTCTGACTCTTGTATTCTGCCCCCCTGCTACTGACCATTTTTTGAGTTCAAAATGCTTGCATTCATGAAAAAGATTAATTTTGAATTAACTTGGCTACCAGCCCAAAGCAACCGCAATCATGACGGGAAGCATTGCCAGATCTGATGGTTCGAGCGTAATTGTCGTCACGTCATATTGTTGGAATGGTTGAAAATCAACCCATTTCTCCTTAGTTCGTAATAAGACGACGGGTATATTCCGAGCCATCGGGTTTTCTCTTAACTGTTTAGCCAACAGCAACGCACTCATTTGAGTTATAGAAAAGTCAAAAATAATGGCATCTATTTGAGAGAGTTTTGCTTGCTTTAACCCTTCTAAAGACGAGCTAGCTACTAGAACGTCCCACCCTCCAAAATCAGTCAAACAAGCATGGATCAATTCCCCCATGTTGGGTTGATGGTGAATCAGTAAAATTGTTTTCGTGGTCATTTTAACCACTGGTAAATTTTTCATTGAATGGTGTGCGAACATTAGTGGTTCGCTTGTAAATGGGGATTGGTCAGCATATAATCGAATCATGACTGAATTGATAATCGGAATTAAAATAAGTTCGCTCAGGCATTGTCACTTTTAATATTTACCGCCGGGGCTGAAGGAAATAGAAATATTAACGATCCGAAAGCAAGTGAATTGGTATGAGATCGAATCCACTTCCTTTCGGGAATCCTCAGGGATGCGATCGATTTTTTCGAGATTACCAATCTAAATGTGTCGATAGCTGACCACCATTGAGCGAACCGGGAAATGAACTAAGGACGCGATCGCATTTCCGGTTTACATTATTAAATTTTTTTAAAAGCATTTATTCTTCTCCTCTGCCAAGAGCCTTTTGCTGCTTACCAAGAGAGTAGAGAATAACCATAAGGAATTGGTAAAGATTCAGTCTGCTTTACAAAAATTTACAAATCTGGCAACCTTTTAGGCGGTTAGGACGTTCCTAATTCCTGAAGCCTTGAAACTGCTTGTTTCCCTAGCCTTTAGCAAGAGAGTCCCTAGTCCCTAGCTATATTAATTATCCCATCCCAAAATTTCTGCCACTTCTTCTGTCAGGATAGCGGGTTGAATTGGTTTGGAAATTACCCCGGTTACTCCCATCTGAGCGAATTTAGCCCGATCGCTAGGTAATACTTTGGCGGTCAGTAGAATTACTGGAATTGATGAGATCGTCGGATCGGACTGGAGGCGATCGTATAAGGCAATCCCATCCATTCCCGGCATCGACACATCGAGCAAAATCGCATGAGGTCGTTCTGTTTTAAGAATCTCCAAACATTCTTCTCCTGATGCTGCCAGCAGTGTTTGCCATCCTCCCAGATCTTCTAGGCAAGCCTGCACCAGTTCCCGAAGATGTTCTTCGTCGTCAACTATCAGAATTTGTTTATCTTTCATTGATTTTAGATTTTCGATCGATCCTCAAAGTAATGGCAATTCACTTTAACCGCGTACTTATCTTTCCCCCTCCACACAATCAAATTAACTGTTCTTACCACTTAGGTTAGGGGTAAGGTGAAGAAAAACGTGCTGCCTTCACCCAAAACGCTTTCAGCCCAGATTTTTCCGCCATGCCGCTCTATAATACTCTGACAAATGGCTAATCCTAAGCCAGTTCCTCCTTTTTCGCGGGAATCCGAGGCGTCAACTTGCTGAAATTTGCCAAAAATGAGTTCTAGCTTATCCGCAGGAATTCCCCGTCCGCGATCGCTAACTTGAAACAATACGTAGTCTATTTGGTTTTCAGCGCTGAGGCGAATTGCAGAATTAGGAGGAGAAAACTTTATAGCATTACTAAGCAAATTTGTCAATGCTTGAACGATCGCATCTGCTGCTGCCCAAACTTCTGCATCGGTGGGGGTAACGATTAACGAGATTTGCTGTTGAGTTGCGATCGCCTGGATGCCATCGACTGCTTGCCGGAGCAAATCTGCGGCTTTGCAAACAGTTTTTTCCAAAACCGCCCGCCCGGACTCCAGGCGCTCCAAATCTAAAATATCATTAACCAGATTCACCAAACGATTGGTATCGATGAGAGCAATCTCGATCATGCGGCGGGATTTTTCTGGTTTTTTATCGTAAATTCCCACGTTCAATAGTCCTAGCGACATTTGAATTGCTGTGAGAGGAGTACGCAGTTCGTGACTGACAATGCCAATAAATTCTTCCTTGATTTTTTCAATTTTTTGTTGTTCGGTGATATCTTCCCCTATGCTGACAGTTCCGATCGCGATACCTTGGGCATCTTGCAGTATCGTATTATTCCAAGCAATGAATTTTTCTTCTCCGAATTTCGTTAAGATAGCATTTCGGTAATAAGAATGAGTCCGATCGTTTATGACTTCCTCAAACGTGGTTTGAATTGATTGTTGAGTAACTGGAGTTATGAAATTTTCAAACCAATTTTTATTTAAAACTTCGTCGTTAGTATACCCCGTAAGTTTCAAGAAGAAAGGATTGACGTAATTGACATTTCCCGCGCGATCCAGCCCGACCACGATCAACTGCACGTTATCTAATAGCGATCGCCAGCGTCGTTCGGCTTCTCGGATGGTGGCTTCGGCTTGCTTGCGTTCTTGCAGTTCGTTTTGAAGTTGTCGGTACAGTTCGGATTGTTGGATCGCGATCGACAACTGACTGGCAATTTCTGCGAGTAACTCAATTTCCCAAGGTTGCCAATTACGGGGTTTAGCATTTTGATAAACGGCAAATAAACCCCAAAGAGTTTCTCCGGCAAAAATGGGGAAAATTGCATAACTTTTGGCTTGAAATTGTTCTAACAATTCAATATGACAAAGTTGAAGCTCTGCCTTATAAATATCGTTAACTATAAAAGTTTCCTTGTTGCGGAAACGACCACCTTGAGTTTCTTGCAGATAGGTATCTTGCCAAATTTTTTGAACATCGCTTCCTACCAGTTTTACCCAACTTTCGCCAACTGATTCTACGAGAAAATCGCCGCTAAAATCGGGATAAAAGCGGTAAACAGCAGTGCGATCGGCTTGTAATGTCTGCCTTACTTCCGTAACGGCAGTATTGAGAATTTCATTGAGATCTAAAGATTGGCGGATCGCTTGAGTAATAGAAAAGAGTAATTGTTCTTTTCGGGATTTCTGTAATAAAGCTTCTTCCGCCAGCTTGCGCTTGGTAATGTCTTGTTGAACTGCCACTAAAACATTGCCGTAGTCGGGATGTTTAAATACAGAACAAGTAGCGCTACACCAAAATGGAGTACCGTCTTTCTTGATATTATGAACTTCATAAGAGAATTCAGTATTTTCTATGATGGCTGAACGAATAGCTTGGTAGGTATCTTCAGCACTGATGGATTCAGTGGCGTAATTTACGATCGCAACGTGCTGACCGTCGAGTTCGCCGGGGTCGTAGCCGAACATTTGCTCGAATTTAGGATTGGCGTAGACGATCGATCCATTATCGGCTCTGATTAAACAAATGCCTTCCGCCATGTTGCGGACGATCACGGCTTGAAGTTCTAACAATTGTTCGGCTTGTTTGCGATCGCTAATATCTTCAGCAATCCCAGCCATGCGCCAGATCGTTCCGGTTTCATCTCTGACTGCAAATGCGCGATCGCGAATCCAACGCAACGAACCATCAGGACGGACGATCCGATATTCGGTATCCGATCGCCCGGTGGTTTGCTGTTCGATCGATGCAGCTTCCACCAGCGGTCGATCGTCTGGGTGAATCGCCTCTAACCAAACATAGAAGTTTCGATAAACATCTTCGCACTTACCTTGCCAAAGCTGTTCGTAAACATCGCTCACGTAGAGAATTTGCCGTTTTTTGATGTCTGTCATCCAAAAAACTGCATTGATGTTTTCTGCCAACTGACGAAACTTTTCTTCGCTTTCTTGCAGCGCTTTTTCGATTCGTTTGCGATCGCTAATATCGTTGTTAATTTCCAGGATATTAATTACTTTACC
>CAZJJR010000020.1:12190-40755 GCA_964546365.1 uncultured bacterium
TGGGTAACCCAACGGCTGGATACGGTAATCGGGCGATCGTCTTTAGTAAAATGAATTATTGTACCTTCCCAATAACTTTCGGCAAACAGTTCGGCTTGAATTTCTGCTAATGGTTTGGGAAGTTGAGTTTTTAACAAATCGTGAGAAACTTGCCCCAATGCCTCGGCTTTCGTCCAGCCATACATCAACTCGGCTCCTTTATTCCAAAAAGTGATGACCGAGTTTACATCCCAAGTGATAATGCTGTCGTGGGCGAGGTCTAAAAGTTGGGCTTGTTCTTTGACTAATTGATAAGCGCGTTCTTTTTCGAGTAAAGTAACTAATAAACGCTCGTTTACTTCGGTTAGTTCGGCGGTTCTTTCGATTACTCTTTGCTCCAATTCCGCATTCATTTGTTGTAAGGTAATTTGCGCTTGTTTGCGATCGGTAATTTCTTCGCAAACGGTACTGATGCCAATCACGCGATCGCCATCTTTTAATGGTAAGAAATTCTCTAACCAAGTACGCTGCACCCCTGGTTGGGCTGGCGTTTCTCCGACAATTTCCACATTCAAAAGCGGTTGTCCGGTTTCCAAGATCGGAAGCAATATTTGTTCGGCAGCATCAGCCAGATCCGGTAATAATTCGCGCACCGTGCGACCGATATGTGCTTCTACGGAAAACCCATTTATTTCTGCTAGTCGCTGGTTGATTCGCACGAACCGGAGGTCGGTGTCTAAAACGTTCAAACCGATGGGAGCAGATTGGTAAATAGTTTCGATTTCCGCTAGCTGTCGCTGCAATTGTAATTGGCTTTCTTTAAGAGCAATTTCTGCTTTTTTTTGCTTTGTAATGTCTCGACAAATGCAAAATCGAAAAATTTCTCCTTGCCATTTCACCACGCTAACGCTGATTTCGACATCGTAGATCGAGCCATCTTTTCGTCGGTGACGAGTCTGGAACACTCGATTTTTAACGTCGATCCACTCACCCATCATCTGCTCTATTTCTTCTGAGGTGAAATGAGCATCCCAATCAAAAGGGGTGAGGTTGGCAATTTCTTCTGTGGTGTAACCGAGCATTTCGGCAAATCGAGGATTGGCATCCAATACTTTTCCTTCGCGATCTAAGATAGCGATGCCATCAAAAGAGGTATTAAAAAGGGTTTGGAGGCGAAGTGCTTCTTTTTGGACTTGCTGGAGTAAATTGGCTTGTTGAACAGCAGTACTAACTTGTACCGATAATTGCCGGAGTAATTCTATTTCTGAGGTTTCCCAGTGGCGGGGTGCTGCACATTGATGAACGATCAGCAAACCCCAGAGATTTTTTCCTTGCCAAATCGGGACGACTAAATTTGCTTTTACTTGCAAACTTGCCAGCATTTCTCGATCGCGGGGAGCAATTCGGGCGGTTTCGATATCTGTTTGGGCAATGACTGAGCCTTGTTTGAAAAGTTCGATCTGTTCGTTGTCGATCGAAGGAGCGAAGGTATGCTGGGATGAGATGGCATTGCAAGCCGGATCGAGGGATTGTACGAAAATGGTTCCCCTATTGTCGGGTTCGATTTGGAAGATCAGGACGCGATCGCATTGCAAAAAGCGCCGCGCTTCCTCGGCGATCGTTTGCAAGATCTCTGGTAAATTCAGGGATTGACGAATGCGCTGGCTGATTTCGATTACCGCGCTTTGTTGCTTTAATTGCCGATGCAGCAAGGTTTCTGTTTGCTTGCTCCGTTCCAGGTGGCTGGCGAGTAAATTAATTCCCTGCGCCACCAGCAGAAAAATGCCTAATTGCAATACGTTTTCTGGGGAATCGATCGCGAGTTGATGTTTGGGGGGAAGAAAAAAATAATCGATCGCCAATATTGAAAGCGCGACGGCAAAGTTTCCCCCTGGAAAGCCACCATACCGAGCACTGACGGCGATCGCAAAGTAGAAAAACGCGCCGATCGTTTGCAATAGAAATGGTTCTAGCCGGCGAGTGACAACCAGCGCGATCGCTGTCGAGCCGATCGCGACTCCGTAAGATAAAAATAGTCGATCGAGTCTCACGGCTGTTTCCTGATTCCTGGCAATGTTTTCTTTCTCTCGCATCTTGCCAGACCTATTTAACTATGCTATCAACTACCAATTCACTTTAGTCGTGCGGCTATTGCAGAAGGCAGGAGGTAGGGGGGAAAAGCCCGGAAAACAAGGGTTTGAGCGATTTATCAAAATAGAATTCTCCGAGTCAGAATTCAGAATGAATTGGAGTCCGACTAGTGGACTCATAAGCATGGGTTTAAGACCCCCGCTAAATTAAAAATTTAGCGGTCTACAATTAGAGGCGGGTCTCTTATGCCCCACTAATTGCATTCTGACTCGGAGAATTCTGACTTCTGAATTCTTCTTCAACCCGACCCGATCGTCCCTTAACGCCAGCGAGTGCGCTCGATCCGGCTGAGTACTCGCGTCACGAGTTCTGGGCCCAAAACTGGTTTAGTGATGAAATCATCGGCACCGGCGGCAAATGCTCGGATCAGGGAATCTGCATCGCTGTGAGCGGTGACGACTAAGATCGGCAAATCTCCCCACGAGATATCTTGTCGCACCACTTGACATAACTCCAGTCCGCTTACTCGTGGCATTTCCAGATCGAGTATGACTAGGTTGGGGGAAGTTGTTACGAGCATTTCCCAAAATTGTTGGGGTTCGGTTAAAGTTATCACCTCTAAACCCCAAGGTGCGAGTAATGCGGATAAGTGAATTAAGGCGGCTCGATCGTCGTCAACAATTAAGACTTTGGCTTGAAAAGCTTGGTTTTTGGTTAAGACACGCCCGATCGCTTGAAAAATTTGCTCGGTGGTGGCAGGTTTATGCAGAAATTGTTTGGCACCTAAACGGGATACTGCTAGGCGATCGGCAAGGCTACCGCGTCCGGTAAACACGATCGTCGGTAGGTGAGGCGATCGTTCGGTGACTTCTCGCAATAAGCTCAATCCATCTTCTTGCGTTTCTGGAAAACTTAAATCTAGTAAAATCGCGTCAGGCATTGACAAGGCAAGATACGATCGGGCAACTGTTAGATTGGGGGCGATTTTGATGCGAAATCCCCAAGCTTCGGATTCGGCTTTTAATTGCTCGGTCAAGGCTACATCACCGTCAACTACTAACAACCGATGAGATGAAACGGTAGGTGCTGGTGAAATTTTTGAGTTAATCGGGGGTTTGGCTAACTCCTGATGTAATGCAGCGATCGCTTCAGATAACCGGGCGATTTCTTCCGGGGTCAAAGGACGATCGTTCATCAGCAAATGCTCTACCAAGCGGGCTAATTTCGATCCTTCGGGATAACCGAAAGATGCTAGAGAACCTGCCAATTTATGAGCTTCCTGCTGGGCGGCTTGCTGTAATCGAGCTTCTAAATTGCCTGCTAACAGAGCAGTTTTTGCTTGTTCTAATAAGGCAACTCGCTCTATAAATACGCCCCGAAATCTTTGTAGTACTTTGTCGATAGACTGTTGTTTCTGAGAAGATCGGTCTTTTGGGGTGGGGTCTCGGTCGGAATTTTGGGGATCGGAAGGTGCGGATTCCGGATCGGGCTTGAGTCGATAACCCATACCATAAACTGTTTCGATGATTTCGTCGATTAAGCCGCCTGCTTTGAGTTTTTTTCGGAGATCTTTTATATGAGTATTAATTGCGCGATCGCTTGGTGCGTCATCGAGTCCCCACAGACGATCGATAATGGCGCTGCGACTGAAAATGCGATCGGGATTTCGTAAAAATAATTCCAGTAGATTGTATTCGGTTGCGGTCAGTGAAATGGCTGTTTCGTTAAACGTAACTCGACCGGCAGCGATATCTAAGCACAGGTTGCCCCACCTCAGCGCAGGAGATGAGCCAGTAGTGTCGCCTTTCGATAGTATTTCACTGCGGCGCAGCAACGTTCGCATTCGGGCTAGTAAGACTTCTGGGGCGCACGGCTTGCTAATATAGTCATCGGCTCCCGCATCTAAACCTGCCACTACATCTGCATCTGTATTGTTGGCGGTCAACAACAGAATTGGTTTGCGGTAGTTCTGCGATCGGAGTTGGCGACATAAACTAATGCCATCTAGTTTGGGAATCTGCACGTCTAGCAAAATCAAGTCATAATCAACTGCGGTTGCTCGTTCTAGCCCCGCTCTTCCATCGATCGCCAAATCGATTTCGTAGTGATGTGCCGCCAATACTTTTGCCAGTGTTGCGCTCAACAATGTATCATCTTCTACTAACAGAATTTTTATAAAGGATTTCCTCATATAAATAGGGGTTATGGAAGAGGGAAAAGGAACAAAAATACCTTCTAGCAATTCTCTTGCTTTCGCGTCACTAATCTTTCTCCCTGTCCGAGAACATCTTGCCAAAATGAGAAACCGGGTTCTTCTTGAAAAATATACGCTTTCAAGTTGAGCGATTTGCCAGAAACTAAGGTGATATGCCTCAAATTTAATTCTAGCCCCTTCTTTCCCCTAGCCCCTAGCCCCTCTCTCTATAACTAGCAACTTGAGTTCAGCTAGGATTGAAATCAAATTCTCGCTTTACTCGCCGGAGTTTTTGATAAGGTTGAGTTTTTAGTTGGTAGTCCGAGTAAAGTATTTGAGGAATTTGGCAGTGCGATCGCGCAAATAAATCTTCCAAAGAGCGAGTTACTTTCATCTCTATTTCAGTTCGCAATCCTTTAGACACTTTTAAAGATATTTCCATCAAATTAGGACTCTTCTGAATCACCATATATTCGGCAATTTCTGACGAAGCAATAATAATCGCTCTCCTTATAAAATCTGGAAAAAAGGGAACTAACTTTTCACCAGTTTGATTAGGCAAATAAAAAATATCATCTTTTCGTCCTTCAACACTTGAAATTGCCGTCAGCACAGAACCACAAGCACAAGGACTCCGGCATTCAGTTAAAATATCATCTAAACGATATCTAATAATCGGTTGAGTTTGGCGATTAAAATCAGTAATAATCGGCATAAACTTCCCCGCATCCCGATCCAAATACTCTTTTTGAATTACTATGAGATCTTCATTCAAATGCAGAGTCCCATACTGACAAGTACTTGCCAAAAAACCCTCAGTACATTGATAAATTTGATGTACTATTTGCCCGAATACCTGAGAAATATATGCCTCGTCCAACAGATCTAAAACTTCTGCCACAGCAACTATTTTCAGCGGCGATATCCTTAATTCTCCTTGAATTCGTGCATCTGCCAACAGACGCAACATTGATGGGGGAGCCACTAAAATATCTGGAGCATAACGATTTAATTCTGCAACATGATTTTCTACAGGTTGAAATAAATCAAAATACTTAAACTGAATCCGCCGACTATTTACAGTTTCGTATAAATTGCTATTAGCTCTCAAGAAAAAAGCAATAGATTGTTTAGCTAAAATAGGTTTAGGTAATCCTTTGGCTAAAATAGCCCCAGCCCAAGCCAGCCGTTCCTTTTTACTAACTAAAAATAAACCTCGATTCCCACTAGTTCCCGAAGAAAGCCCAACCGTAAAACCATGTAAATTACAGTTAAAATCCCGGCTTCTTTCAGCTTGTTCTGCTATTGCAAAAGCTACCGACTTTTTGATACCTACTGTATTTAAAACATCAAAATTAGCCATCATCACAGTTTTATCGATTGTGGGCAAGGTTTGCCAATCTTGCAGACCCAAACCAGCATAATACTTATTATAAAAAGGTGATTTTGATAAAATATATGCTAGAAAATCACGTACTCGTTCATCTTGCCATACCAACAACTCTGAACGATTACGAAATCGCCGCAAGTATTTTGTTTGGAAATAATGCCAAAGTATATTTAATAAATCATTCATGACGTTGAAGCTTTAATTTTTCCCAAGTATCTTGACAATGGGTAGGAATAATTTTAATTGCCGAATTTAATTTATGTAATTGATAAATTTTTTGCAGGGTATCCACATATTCTCCTCGATTAGAAAACAGTATATTCGCTATCGGGTGGGGAGCAATAAACTCCTGATAAGCGCGACTCAACCAACAAGCATCAGCAATTAGAAAATAAGTTTGATTATCTCTATCTGTTACGAATAAACCCAATTGCCCCGTAGCATGACCGGGTAATTCAACTGCTAGAATACTACCATCGCCAAAAATATCAAAACCAGTATCAAATGGTGCATATGCAGAAGGCAGGGATACCTGATTTTTACTCTCTACAAAAATAGCACGTTCCTCGAAATTAGATGGCATCAAACCGGGGAGAAACCCAGCTTTTAACGCGCGAAAACCTTGCCGAGATTTAACTGCGTTGTAAGCAGATTGAAAACATACAAACTTAGCATTAGGAAAGTCAGATAAACCACCGACATGATCCGCGTGAAAATGGGAAATAATAATATATTGAATTGCTTCCGGCGAGATACCTTCCGTTTGCAATTGAGCAGAAATGCCATCTTCTGACTGAAAATAAACAGGTGTCATCAAAGCATAAAGGCGAAACGGAAAATTCCGAGTTTCCTGAAAAAAGCGGTGAGAATAACCAGCATCATACAAAATATATCCGAATTGAGGATGAGAAATGAGGGCGCATATCGACGGAAAGTTGGAAATTTTCCATCTCCCACCTTTAATTACAATTGCCTCTGGGTGAATGCAATATCCAGCTTGGAAAAAACTTATTTTTATCATCGACCGTAAATTTCAGAATTTAACGCTTAACAGGAGAAATTTTAACTATTTTATAATCGAGTAGGATAAACAAGATTAATTTTAATTAATAGGGAATCAATTATAGCGATCCTATTTAAGTAATCAACCTCACCCTAGCCCTCCCCTTGGTAAGGGGAGGGTTGGGAGGGGTTTAGTTGTTCGCAATTCATTTAGGATCGCTATAGATTATCCTTTAATTCGCAAATCCTGAAAATCCCGATCGTTTTTCCACCATTTGGCAAACATATCCAATCCTTCCTCAATCCCAATTTTAGGTTGATAACCTAATTCTACTTTAGCAGCAGTAATATCCAGAGTTTGACTGAAAGCAAGTAACCCCACCGTGTACCGAGTCAGCAAAGGTTCTTTACCCAAAAACAGCGTGTTCGATAGAAATTCCATCGTCGCAGCGACCCAAGAGGCGGTTTGATAAGAAATTGGTTTTAGCTTAACAGGATAATCGAGTTTTTTCATTAACATTTCTAACAAATCAGCCAGATACATAGGTTCACCATTAGTAATATTAAAAATTCTTCCTAACAAATGACTTGGTGCGTTTTGGCATAGCAGTAAAGCATCAACTACGTTATCCACATAAGTCATATCGATGTAAGCTTTTCCCTCATCAATCAAAGGAATTCCGGTTTGATTATTTGCCTTAATTAACCTTGGTAAAATCGTCGTATCCCCTGGGCCAAAAATACCGCGAGGGCGAATGGTAATTACTGGTAATCCTTGCTGGTGTGCTTGGTTAATTTCTGCTTCTGCTAATAATTTTGTTTCCGCATAGTGATTGGCTAATTTTGAGGGCAAATGGTCATTTTCAGAAATATTTAAACGATGGTAAAAATCAAAATAAACACTAGGGGTAGAAACGTGTATTAGCCGTTGGATACCATAAGTTTGACAACCTCGAATAATATTTCGCGTTCCTAAAACATTAGCATTATAAAATTTTTGATATTTGCCCCAAGGTGAAGATAAAGCACCGCAATGAAAGACATAATCTTGCCCCTTACAAGCAGCAATTATGGCTTTTTTATCTGTTAAATCAACTGGTAAAAATTGGAATCCTCGTGCTGATAATTGATTTCCTATGAAGCGGTTACGACCTAGTACGCTTACATCGTAACCTAGTGCTTGCAATTTAAAGGCAAGTTGCTTGCCTAAAAAACCGGTTCCGCCAGTCACTAAAACTTTTACCATGACTTTAATTGTAAATTTAAATTGATTTTGATAAAACAGACATCACGGTGTTTAATGTTAATTCTCTATAACTTTCCATCTGAAACTTAGGTAACTTACTGCTTAAATAGGTAAGATGTTCGTGTTCGCCAGTATAACGCACGCTGAATCGATTTTCTTGCTTTGCCCTTTCAAAATACCCCCAAGAAAATAAACGCCCGGGAAAAACTATTTCTCCTAGTTTAGTCCAGATATCTTTTTGACCGATTAAGTGATAAAAATTATCTACAAAATCAAATCCTTTGGCTGACCGAAAAACACCACCATAAGATATAATAATTAACCGAGATTGCAAGCGCTGCTTTAGTATTGGTGCAGCAGCTAAAACAAGATTAGCACCAGTACTCCCACAGATAAAAATTAAAGTAGTATTGCTAGATTTGGGTAAGCCAATGCGGTTGATAATACAACGGGCTACGGCATTTCCATACGCTTGTTCAAAGCATACCGTCAAAACGGTTTGCCAAAAATTGTGCAAAGAAATCACCCATAGCGGCGGTTCCCTAAATCCCAGATATCTCCAAATCTCAAATAGTTTAAACTTGTTGGGTGTAAATTCTTCATAAGGGAACGGTTCTGCTACAATCAAATCTACAGGATATTGCTTGCCAATATCCTGCAAAAAAGCGATTTGTTCCGGTTGTAAATTGGGGTTAGCATAATCACTAATTCCCGTTAAAAAAACTATTGCTTTATTCCAGTTATTTTGAGATATTTCTACTCGGTACGAATATTTATGCCAAATAAAGCACCATAATAAAGTTTCTCCCAGAGTTCCTATTAAAGCAACGGTTACCACTGCTAACAATAACCAAATTACCATTATTTTTATCTCTTCCTCTGCCCTCTCTGCGTTTCTAAGGTTAGTTAATCAAAACAACGGCTATCCTTGTCGCCGCTGGACAAACTTAAATCCTCCCTCCCGATCGATTTCCATAATATGACCTCGCCAATTTATTTTTCTTGGCGATAATAACGATGCAATAATCTGAAATGGCAAGATAATCTGAATTAGTAAAATCCAGACAATTTTATTATTAGGTGTTGCCTGATTTAGATATTTTCGATTAAAATCAATTATCATATAGGCGTTAAAGCCGAAATAAAGCAAACTGAAAACTAGCGAGTAACTCGAAGGAAATACTAACAAATAAATTACCGTTAGCAATGGAAAGAAATTAGGCAATAATACCAAACTATAAAAAAGACTGAGTTCCCCAATTGTCGCAGATTTCATAATTGATGCTTGGGGAAAAATTAACCAACGATTTAGGATATTGAAATAGTGGGAAGCATTTTCTACTTGGGTACTTATACCGTGACGCAATGGTGTTTGGGCAAGTAGATAACCTTGGGAACGAAAACGCTTTGCAATTGCATAATCATCGCAGATAGCATTTTCTAATCCCGCAAATCCTCCTATTTTTACCAATACATCTTTTTTGATTGCATAGAACATTCCGTTAATCGTAAAAGGATGGATTAAAAAAGTGTAAGGTATATAAGCAAGTAAACCATTACCGTTAACGAACCAAGATACTAAACTAGACCAAAAATTACTAAAATTAATATAATAAGGTAATCCAAAAGCAAGCTCAACATCAGGTTGATTCAAGTAGGGAAGACATTCTTCTAATCCGTAATCTGGTAGAATTGTATCATCATCAAGTATTACAAGAATCTCGCTTTTCGATTCCTTTAAACCAACAATTAGTTTAAATGTTTTGGGACTAATGCCGTCTGAGGGTGGCGGTAGGGAAATTAAACGGACATTGGTATGGGGATATTGATTAATTAGTTTTTCACAACCGTCTAAAGCTGCCCAGTCATGTTCATCAATTAACCAGATGAATTCTGTTTGATAATTGGTTTTCATTTGCAAATTTTTTGCCAAACAATCCCACAAAGTCGGATCGCCGCTAAGGATAGGTTGTAAAATAGAAATGGTTTGATTGGTTTCGGTAATATTATGGTTTGGTGCTGATTGAAAGAATTGTTGTATTTTGGCGTATTTCCAGATTCTTTCAATTAAAAATACGATCCCAATTACTAAGAATAGAGTATTCATTTTATTACCTGATATTTTCCACCTTTTTCAATCCGCAAACGTTGTCCGCGCCACATTATTTCATTATCTGCTAATAATAGCGCCCAGAAAATTTGAATTGGCGTAATTATTGCTACAATCGGTAATAAGAGAAGTTGCCAAGGGAATATTGACTGTTTTAAATAGCAGAAAGAACAGAAAACATACACGACTAAATATACTAGCAGTATCGTCAATAATGATAATAAGTTTATCGGGGAGGGAAAAACCAGCGCGAGGATCGCTGCTAGGCTGGGAATGAATAAGCCCAAGCTTAAGGTATAAGAAATTATTCGCTCTTTTAACGACAGATATTCGATCATTGATTGCCGGGGAAATACAAACCATCTTTTGATTTGGTTGGCATATTCAAAGAAGTTGGAAAATTCGTTTGATACTTGATAGATTATCGGCGTTTGTATTGCTTTTAGTTTAATTGCTTTTAATCTTCTAGCTAATTCGTGATCGTCATCAATGCGGCTGTCCATATTTGCTAATCCACCAGCAGCATCAAAATTAGTTCGATCGATCGCAAAAAAATGACCTGTAATGGTATAAGGTTCGGTAAAATAGGAAATGGGTATGTAACTAATTAAGGCGTTGGCATTCACAAAAAGGCTCATTAAACTTGACCAAATTGGATGCCAATTATTCGCACAAGCTAATCCGAATGTCGCGCCTACTCCTGATTGTAACAAGTAAGGAATCATTTGGAGAAAGGCGTTTGATTTGAGGGCGATATCGTCATCTATAAAATAGAGTATATCTGCTTGGGCGATCGCAATTCCCGATCGTAGTTTGGTAATTTTAGAAGCGATGTCTCCCTGGTTTGGTTCTACTGTTAGAATATTAATATTTGCTGTTGAATAATAATCTTGTAAGTATTGACAAATAAACTGGGATTGGGTATCGGCTGTATCGCAAATTAAGATGTGTTGTATTGGGGTGGGGTAGTCGAGATTAAACCGGGAATGAAGGTTGTATTCTAAGTTTGCCGCGCCGCGAGTGATGGGTTGAATTAAGGAAATCGAGGGGTATTTTTCTGGTGGTAGGGGTGCGGAACGGTTAAAAAAGTGGATGACGGTTGTTAGTTTAACGATCCGATCGATGATGAATAATATGGCTAATAAGATACTGATGATTGCCACTATATTTATAGTTACGTATTAGGGGAAAAAGGGACTAGTAATCAAAGTTTGAGCAATTAAAAATGCTTTAACCACCTTGACGGTTGTTATATTAGGTTAAGAATGATTTTTAGTAAATTTATCAATACATTTTATCCTCGTCAAGTAATCGCAGCAAATCTTCAAAAAAGTGTCGAAAAAAAGATAGAAAAATTTTGATTTATTTGTTTAGTATTCTAAAACGATTCCACCGATGGAAAAACCTGCTGCCGTTCCTAAAAGCATAATGCGATCGCGCCTTTTAATTTTGTCCTGTATAATAGCCTCATGCAGCGCCATTGGCACGGAAGCCGCAATCGTATTACCATGATTTTGGACGATTTGGATCAATTTTTCATTCGGTAAGTTCAACTGTTTCTGCATCAGTCGCATCGCCATTAAACTTGCCTGATGGGGAATAACCATATCGATATCTGCGATCGCCAATCCCGCTGGTTGCAACAAACGCGCTAGAAAATCGGGTAAAATTTCTAAAGCAAGCCGATAAATTGCTTTTCCATCCATTTTAAACAGAAAATATGCCGGATTTTCTGCATATTCTTTCGGATGATGCTTATTTCCCGCACCTCGACATTCAGCTAAACGAGCCCCTTTGCTATAAGTTTCCATGCGCGAACAAATTAAATGCGAACTTTCGTGGGAATCCGATTTCGCAATAATCACCGCTGCTGCACCATCACCAAATAGAGTACAGCTTTCTTTTTCTTCCCAATTTAATCCCGTTGCTACTTCGCTAGCTACTAACAAAACTCGATTAAATCTGCCTGCGGCAACTAAATAAGATATGGTGTCAAAAGCAGTAATAAAACTCAGACAAGTCGCATTAATATCGAAAGCGGGAATACCGGAATTTTCTGCCCCCAATTTGGCTTGAATTAACGCCGCCGTACAGGGAATGGCTTGTTCTGGCACGCTACTGGTGCTAATTATGCAATCAATATCGTTAATAGATAAATTAGCGGCGATTAAAGCATCTTTCGCCGCAAAAGCCCCCATTTCCGAGGCTGTTTCCCCATCAACAAAATGACGGATTAATACACCTGACTTTTTTTTAATCCAGTCTGGATTTAAATTAAGGCTGATGGCTAATTCTTCAGCCGTTACTTGTTTTTTGGGCAAATATTTGCCTGTAGAAATTATTTTTATTTGTCGCATTTTTCTAAAATTATATATGTTTTTCAACTTGTCTTCATTTCACACTAAATCCGGAATACCACCTGCTTTCCCCGTTTACCGGAAAAATAACGGGGTTAATGGTAGCGGATTGGGTATCGCACCCTGTGGCTAAGGATATCGTCAACGTTAGACAGTAATTAAGTTAAAATTGCAAATTTTCTCTAAGTAAATTTTCTGCGGCATCCTTATCTACTGGTCTAGAAATAAAATAACCTTGTCCGCCCTCACATTGCAAATTTTTCAGTTGCATTAGTTGTTCGGCTGTTTCCACTCCCTCAGCAATCACGTCCATATTTAAAATATGAGCTAAAGAAACGATCGTGCGAATAATTTCCGTACTTTCCGGATTAACTTCTATTTTGTTCACAAAAGAACGGTCGATTTTTAAGGTATCGATCGGCAATTGATGCAGGCGGGCTAAAGAAGAATAGCCAGTACCGAAATCGTCAATTGAAAGTTGAATCCCTAAAGCTTTTAATTGTTCTAATAGCGCTGTTTCGGAAGTATGATTTCCCAATAAAGTAGTTTCGGTAATTTCTAACTTTAAGCTTTCCCTTTCAATGCCACTTTCTTGAATAATTTGGTCGATCCGCTCGATTAAACCAATTTGAGATAATTGATAACCGGATAAATTAACGCTAATTGTTAATGGCTTGCGATCGGGAAATGCTTTTTGCCAAAGGGCGATCTGATGGCAAGCTTCCTGGAGTACCCAGCGATCGATCAAAACGATCAGTCCCGTTTCTTCTGCCAACGGGATGAACTCAGCGGGGGAAACTAAACCTCTGGTAGGATGCTGCCAGCGAACTAATGCTTCAAAACCAATAATCTTACCTGTTTTCAGCGATACGATCGGCTGGTAGTAAACTCGCAGTTCTTCTCGTTCGATCGCTCTTCGTAAATCTGTTTCTAAGAGTAAACGCTGAACCGCAATAGCGTGCCATTCTGGTTCAAACAGCGCATAACCACCTTTATTTGTTGATTTTACGTGATTTCTGGCCATATCAGCCGCTCGTAATAAATCCTCCGATCGCTCGTAGCCGATCGAACTCATTGCAATTCCAATGCTAGCGGTGATAAATACCTCGTGATTGTTGAGAGCAAAAGGTATAGATAAAGTTTGATAAATTTGTTCGGCTATGCGGTTGGCGTCGTTAATTTCATTGAGATTAGTCAGCAAAATAGCGAATTCATCTAATCCTACTCTCGCGGCTATATCAGTCACGTCGAGACATGACAAAATTCGCTCCGCAGTAGTAAACAACAATCCATCGGCAACTGAATGTCCCAGACTTGATTTTACCATTTGGAAGCGATCTAAATCTAATAGCAAAACTGCAAATAAACCAATTTCCCCATTTTTAGCACTAGCGATCGCCTGTCTGGTACGTTCTAAGAATAAAGTTCGATTGGGTAATCCCGTTAAGGGATCGTGGAAAGCATAGTATTGCAAAAGCTCCTCATCTTGCTTGCGTTGAGTAATATCAGTAATCGTACCCACATAACCCAACAGTTCTCCACTTTTGCCGATTTCTGCGATCGTTTGAGTAAATACCCAAGTAATTACGCCATCCGGACGTTGATAGCGATACTCTAACTGAAATGGCTGTTTCTCTTCTACAGCCTTGTGCCATTGTGCCAAAACTCGTTCTCGATCTTCTACATATAAGGCTGCACTCCAGCCTTCTTCTAAAGCCTGCCCTTGGGTAAGACCGCTCATCGTACACCAGCGCTCGTTTACGTACAAAACATTTCCTTCTTCATCGGTGCGAAATATCCCGACAGGCGATACTTTTGCGAGGGAATGATATCGGCTTTCGCTTTCTCGCAAAGCTTGTTCGGCTAACAATCTTTCCGTGACGTTGTTTGCTAAAACCACCTCGGCATTTCTACCAGAAAATAACAATGTATGGGAACTGATTTCGACATAAATAATCGTGCCATCCTTCTTGCGATGTCTCCAAACACCTGCCAGAGTAACGCCAGCAGAAGCTTGGGATATATTTTCTAATAAAACTGGTATATCTTCTGGCGGACGAATATCTCGAATCGTCATCCCTAAAAATTCATCGCGAGAATAACCGTAATGGCGAATTGCCGCATCATTGACATCCAAAAAAGCTAATGTTTCTAAGTCAAAAACCCACATAGGATGGGGATTGTTTTGGAACAAAGTTCGATATCGCTTCTCTGACTCTCGGAGTTCTTCCTCTGCTTGTTTGCGTTCGGTAATATCCGTGTCCGTTCCCATCATGCGAATACAATTACCATTCCCATCGCGGATGGCAACCCCACAAGCGAGAAACCACCTACAACTACCATCTTTATGCAGCATCCGATGTTCGATTTTGTATTCGGAAGTAAAGCCTTCCAGATGTAATTGTGCTAGTGCCATTACTTCCGATCGATCGTCTGGATGTATTAACTGAGTCCAACTATCTATATGATTGATAATTTCCCAATTTTCATAACCTAACATCCCTTTTAAGCTGGGGTCGATGTAAATTTCATTGGTTTGTAAATTCCAATCCCAAACCCCCACTTTTCCCGCATTTACCGCCATTGCATAGCGCTGTTGGCTATCTAGTAAAGCTGCTTCTGCTCGTTGGCGATCGGTGATATCCTGCACCATTGATTGAAAACCGATAATTTCGCCATTCGCATCTTTTAAAGGCGTATTAAACCACTCGCAAATAATCGAGCGACCATCTTTAGTAATATTTTCATTCAAACCATGAGCGGTCATATCTCCTCGTTCCAACCGCTGGCAAATTTCCCGGACATAAGGTCGTGCCGATAAAGGAATAATTAGGTCGCAATATTTACCGATGACTTCCGCTTTTGTAAACCCAAAAATTCTTTCAGCCGACAAGTTCCATTCAACGAAACAAAATTTTTTATCCGTTAAAATATAACCGATCGGCATTCGCTCAATTTGCCATTGAAGGCGTTCTTGTAAATGTTTAGTTTCTTCAAAAAGTTGGGAATTAAGAATAGCAATGCTACAACGCTCGGCAGTAATTTCTAACAGGTGGAGTTCCCGTTCGTTAAAATGATGAATGCTTAACCAATCTACGTGCAGAACACCGATTAAACGGTTATCCCGTTTGAGGGGTACGCCCAGCATAGTGCGAATACCAAGCTGTTTAATCAATGGATCTTTCGGAAGGGAACTAGCTTGAGCATCCTCTATATAGAGATGCTCCATCGTTTCGCCAATAGTGCCAGCAAAACCCCTGCCGATCGGAACGGCAAATATACCTTCGACTTCTGATGCAACTCCTATACTCGCACGCATGATTAGCTCGTTACCAGATTTCAAAAGTATAACGGCTGTATCTGCTTGCATTAATTCTACAACTCTGCTCAAAAGCACATTTAATAATTCATCTAAGTTTAAAGTGCTAATCGCATTAGCAGTTATTTTAGTTAAAGCTAATAAGTCTTCTTTCTCTTGCCTGAGTTGTTCTATTAATTGCTGCTTTTCTATTTGCAATCTTTTTTGCTCTGTAATATCCCTGGAAATGCCAATTAAACCTTTGATATTTCCTTGGCGATCGCGATAAACATTTTTAGTAGATAAATAAACCCGTTCAACGTTATTTATTAACACCTTTTCTTCAACGATCTCACCTTGTCCAGAGGTCATGATGCGGCGATCGTTTTCCATAATTTGACGGGCATTTTCTTCGGACAATAAAGCCCGATCGTCCTTACCGATAACTTCTGCCACTGACTTACCGAAAGTACTAGCTACTGTCGAGTTAACTAAAATATACTTGTGTTCGGTGTTTTTGGCAAAAATAGCATCGTTAGTTCCTTCAATAACAGATGTTAATAAGGCATAACTTTGTTGCCAGTATTCTTCTGCTTGCTGACCTAGAGCGATCTCTCTGAGACTGCCACAAGTACCATTAACATTACCATCAGAACCAAAAGTTAATTGACTTTGAGTTACCAGGTAAATGTCCCTACCTTCTTTAGTAAGATATTTAAATTCTTGGTAATTAAAGTTAGTAGTATTTTCGATTAAAGCACGAAACTGCTCTACAGCAAACTGTCTATCTTCAGGATGAACGAAATCAAAAAAAGATTGACCGATACTTTCTGCGAGCGTAAATCCGGTAATATCAAACCACGCCGGACTGAGAAACGTCCAATTACCCGTAATATCGGTTTGAAAAATTACCTCTCTGGTGTTTGGTGTGGTATGTGAGCTTAACATCCGCAAGTTTATTTGATAACGGATATCTAAATTGTGTACTTAAAGATTTACTAACTCAGTTCAGTATTTCTACTTGTTATTTTGAAAATTTTCATCAATCGCAAACTTGTTCGTTGATAGTTTACTTTTAGTTACGACTACCCCAGTAATTAATTATTATATTTTAAATATATTAACTCTTAATAAAAAAGCTTTTGTGACATATTGTAGCTTTTCACCTTAAGAAACCTTTGTATAGCAAGCCACTGATGAACAATTTTATTTTAATCATGACTGGTTAAGCTTTGGTAATCGGTAAAAATTTATAGTAGCCATCAATTTTTTCTATGGTTAAAAAATAGATGTTATCTCTATTTATTATTAAATATTCTTTCTAAATAAAAATATTCCTTAAGAGAGATGGCAGGAGTTTTCGCTCGTAACTGAACATGATAAATCTTTTAATTTTGTTTTTATAGGGTTTACGAAAAAGCAAGGGTTATCGGAGCAGTTTTTGAAGAAAAGTTATTTGTGAAATGATTTATCAGCTAAATTCGTCGCTATACTTGTCATTCCGTGGGTAAGTCCTATCTAAAATAGTAAAAAATTGCCAAGAACCAAAAATAACCGAATAAACTTCTATTTCGGGCTATTTTGCCATTGCAACGATTGCTTTCACTAAACCTTCCAAGGTATATTCTTCAGCCTCTACATCTACTCTGCCTAATAGTTGTTGGCAAGTTTTAGAAGTTTGGGGGCCAATGGAAGCGATGCCAACCCCCTCCAGGGCATCTGAAGGGAAGAATGCCGTGACTAGCTGATGGAAGCATTGCACTGTTTTGGAACTGGCAAAAGTTACGATATCTACTGCTTTATCTCGAATTGCATCAAAAGCAGCCGGGGGTATGGATGACGGACATTGAGATTGATAAGCAGGTACTTCCACCACTAGTGCGCCTTTGGCAGTTAATTCCTGCACGAGGACTTCTCTCCCTCCGGTTTCCACTCTGGGGAACAAAACTTTTTTACCTGCCAAAACTTCTGGAAAATTTTCTACTAAAGAATCTGCTACAAAGTCCGGGGGAATGAAATCTGGTTGTAAGTTGTATTCTTTGAGTTTTTGGGCGGTTTTTTTGCCAACTACAGCTATTTTTAAATTAGCTAAGGCACGGGCATCTTTGCGTTGTTCGGTCAGTCGTTCAAAAAAGCGATCGACTCCGTTAGTGGAAGTGAGAATTAACCAATGAAAAGTTTCGATTTGGGCTATCGCATTATCTAAAACTGCCCAACTAGAAGGAGGGCCAATTTCCAAGGCTGGCATTTCGATTACGTTCGCGCCTGCTTGTTCCAGCAGTTCGGTAAATTGACCGGACTGACCGACCGAACGAGTTACTAAAATAGTTTTCCCTGCTAAAGGGAGATCGCGATCGCAAATCGAATATTGGCTTTGGCGAGAAGAAGATGAGTTGGTAGTCACGGTGATGGCAGTTTCCGATGGCAGATCGTGGATGCTAGATTTTAATCCTTGCTTCACTGAAACTTTACGATCGAGATCACTGCGTTGCAAATAGGGGCGTAACCCCACTACTTCACCAATCACGATGACTGCTGGTGAAAGAGATACTCCCGCCGTGACATCGACTATATTTGCTAAATCTGCCGTCCAAACTTGTTCTTGCGGATGTCCCGCCCAACGAATCACTGCCACGGGAGTTTTTTGCGATCGTCCGTACCTTTGCAACCGTTGGACGATTTCCGCCAAATGACGCCCTCCCATCAAAATGACCAAAGTTTCCATGCAGGCGAGAGTTTGCCAATCCAATCGATCGGGTTCGTGGGCGCTAACCACCGCAAAACAGCTACTCAACACCGGATCGGTTAACGGAATCCCCGCTAACAAGGGGGCAGCCAAAGCAGAAGAAATGCCCGGTACAACTTCAAAATCGCAATTAGCAGCAATTAATGCCTGAATTTCCGACGTACAGCGCCCAAAAATAAACGGGTCGCCACTTTTGAGGCGAACTACTTTTTTTCCCTGCTGGCATTGTTCCACCAACAAGCGATCGATTTCTGCTTGCTTAACGCTGGGACGCCCACCCCGTTTACCTACATCAAACTGGCGGCAATTTTCCGGCACTAATTCCAACAACTGAGGATCGACAAGGGCATCGTAAACTAGTACTTCTGCTCGTGCTAACAATTGTTGCGCTTTCACGGTTAAGTAGGCCACATCTCCTGGCCCAGCGCCGACTAGATATACGATGCCATTGGGGTAATGGGACATGGGGATTTTCGATTTTCGATTTTCGATTTTAGATTGGGGAAGGATAAAGGATGAAGGATAAAAATTAAATAATTTACCCCATCCCGCTATCTCCCGATCTCCGCGTCACCCCGTTTTCTCTCATTCCCTTACTTTTTCTCGCTCTTCACTTTCTCCATTAATTCGGTGATTTTGTCCGCTTGCTGCGTTTGACCTTGTTCTTTGAATAAATCTCTGGCTTTTGTTAAGCTGGTGAGCGCTTCATCTTTCTTGCCTTGTTCGGATAAACCCGCAGCGAGGACAAAATGGGCGGGTGCAAAATCAGGTTTGACGCGAATTGCTTCTCTCGACTGGGCGATGGATTCATCTAATTTCTTTTGTTGACCGAGCGCGATCGCTAATTTAATCCGAGTATCTGGGTTATTTGGCTCTAAACGAATTGCTTCTTGATACTCTTTGGTTGCTTCGTCTAGTTTACCCTGACGCTGCATTAGCACTCCCATGTTAGAGTGAACCTCTGCATTTTTGGGGTCTAACTCAATTGACTTGCGCCAGAGTTCTTCGGTGGCTTTGAGATCGCCTTTTTGGGCGCTAGCAATTCCCTGCTGGTAATAGTCTAAAGCACTGCCTTTGGGTGGGGCAGCAGTTTGAGAGTTCCCCGCCTGTGGTTGTTCCGATCCGGATGGAATAGACGGGGTAGTTTGATTGGTGTTTTCTGCGCTGGGTGCTGGTGCAGAAGCTACGGGAGTAGATGGGGTAGTTTCTTTTGCCTTGTCTGCGGTTGAAGAACAACCAAAAGCAGTCAAACTAAGACTGACAGTAGCAGCGAGAAGCAGGTGAATGGGTTTGATTGTTTGGGACATTATAAACAGATCTCAAATCGTAGCTCTAAGCCTAGTTTAAGCTTTGTTTTCTGACTCGACTCGCGATCGCAGATCGACATCTCTTTTTAAATAATTGAGAGACGCTGCAATGCAACGTCTCTCAAAAGATTATTCAAACGATCGCCAATCTTGCTAACGATAATTTTCGTCGTCAGCCGGATCGCCGTAGGGGTCTTCGCTGGCGGGGCGGATATTGCCGAACATCCCCACATCCGCCGGGTCGCCGTAGGGGTCTTCGCTAGCGGGACGAACGTCTCCGTACATTCCGACATCAGCCGGGTCGCCGTAGGGGTCTTCGCTAGCGGAACGAACGTTTCCGTACATTCCGACATCAGCCGGATCGCCGTAGGGGTCTTCGCTAGCGGGGCGAACGTCTCCGTACATTCCGACATCAGCCGGATCGCCATAGGGGTCTTCGCTAGCGGGACGTACCGGGCGATCGTATTGGTCGCGATCGTATTCTGATTGGTCAGAACCGAAAACAGCATCCGCCATTTTTCTTAAAAATCCATCTACCATGATTTATCTCCTTTTTTTTGGTTTTCCGTGCCGCATTTCTCACCAGTTTTGGCAAGATTTTTACTGCGCTGGTACTAAATCAGTCAGGTCGCGTCCGGTCGGTCTGTTGTTATAACCTTGGAAATCGCGATATCTTTGCGCTTCAGACTCTGGAACTCGAATTCCTTCTGGTGGTGGCGTTACCCAATGAGCTCTACCTTGAGCATCGCGATAGTAAACTCGTCCGTTTTTGGAGAGGTAATATTGACCTTGCGGCCCTTGCTGTTGTTTATTTTTATGTTGGTTGTAAAGATAATACAGAGCAGCAGCACCAGCCAAAATTGCCACTTTCTGACCAGTGCTTAATCCTCTGCGTGCTTGGGGTGTAGGACGAGTGTTGTCAGGAGCGGTGCGGGCGGTGCGATCGTACCTAGCATTAGGAGTATAAGCTTCATTAGAAGCATTACCGCAAGCAGTGAAAAACGGCAATGCCAGTAACGCTGAAAGCAGATATGCTAATGTCTTTTTTGGGGATTTTTGGTTCATTGATTTGCCCGTACTTTTTACTGATAAACAGCCAGTTTTAAATCCAGCTAATAGCAGTGTTTCCTTCAAGAATTATTAAAAGGACAATCAAACCATTGCACGGCAATGGCCTCTTATAAATCGAAGCAATCTTTGGATTTGGTTTATATTTATAAATAGTGATTAAATAAGTAAAAGAATCCCTCCAGCTTTAGACATAATGCTACTTCGTCCTTCGGAAATAGAGGTAATCCCTAATCCGGTTTCAATACCCTTTTATCCTTTAGTCCGAGTAGACGGACGATAGTTTGTGCAATCCAGGTTAAAACCGCCGAGTCTAACCCGGATTTGGTATAAATTCCTAACAATGCAAGGTTTTTCAAATGCGCGATTTAACCAGCAAGAAACCCAGCTTCTGTAAACAAACCGGGTTTCTTGACCACACCAAGGTTAATTTTGCTTTTTTAACCCGGTTTTTGGTAATTTTTGCGGTATTTCTCTATTTAAGAATGGCCTTTGAGTAACTTGATTAAATATCAAATTTAACTCATCAAACAAGCGGCGGGAAAAATCAAATACTCCAAGAAAAACAGTTTCCAAATAAATTGGTAAAAACTAGCGATCGCACTTTTATCGCGTACATCTACCTTCATGCTGCGCCACCACATTAAAATCAACACTATCGAATGAGAGCTAACTAAAAAAACCGGATTTACGGTGCTAAGATAAAAAGCACTCGCGATCATTCCCAAATAGCAAATAGTTAACACGTTACGGGCTAAGTTAAATACGGCTAACGCCCCTAGTTTAATGGTAAAAGTAGTGATATTGTATTGAAGATCGCCTTCCAAATCGGGAATATCTTTAAAAATGGCGATCGCAAAAGTAAATACCAAAATAAATAGGGTCAAAACCCAAACTTCCGGTAAAATTCCCCCTGGCAAGCTCGTTTCATTTCCAATCGATAACTTTTCATAAAAATGCAAAAACAATCCTAAATTGACGATCGCGCCTCGCACTGAAAAAATACACAATGCCGCCCAAAGAGGAAATCGTTTTAATCGAATTGGCGGTAAAGAATAAGCCGTACCAATTGCCAAACTAATACTCACCATCAAAAATAAAAACTGCCCTAGCAAACCTGATAAAACAAAAGCTAAAATCCCCGTAATCGCTACAATGATTTTTGCTTGTCTTTGAGAAAATTCACCAGCAGCTAAAGGCAAATGGGGTTTATTGATTTGGTCGATCGCAATATCTTCTAGCTGATTGAGTCCGACAATATAAATGTTGCCACACAAACAAGCTAGCCAAGTTCCTAATAGTTGGATTAAACTAGTGCCGAGCGTGCTTTGGGAAGATGCGATCGCGATCGCGTACAACCCCATTACGCTCATAGTTGTCCCCGCGATCGTATGGGGGCGCGAAAATTTCCAAAATGAATAAAGCCAAGGAAAATATTGCCATACCCTTTTACTGTGGGACACATTGCTAACAGCAGGAGAAGGCTTAGAAATAATCTGACTCACAATTCACCTAGAATTAATGCCATATTAAGTTTATCAATAAAGGAGTCAGAATTCAGAATTTAGGAGTCAGAATTCAGGAATAGAAAAAGTATGAATGTTCTACTACTAACTTAAGACACTACAGTACATGAAGGTAAATCCACTATCTTGTTTGCCTGTCCATTTTCGTTTAATTCTCCCTCATTTAAGACCCCTATTCACATTTTTAATAGGTGCAAACAAAACATTAGCGATTAACCATTCTTCACTACTTAATTCTTAATTTGTGACTCCTGAATTCTGAATTCTGACTCCTGACTCCTGAATTCTGAATTCTGACTCCTGACTCCTGAATTCTGACTCCTGACTCCTGAATTCTACTCACTTATTAGCACAAAGCAAACCAAAGCGAATCAACCCTCGTTCGTAACCGCGACTCATTAAACCTAGAGAAATTGCGCCTTGAATTGTTTTCCAACCACTAAATAACAAACCGACAATAGCAGAAGGAGTGAAAGCAGAATCGATCACCAAATTCCAAAAAGGTGCAACGGCTTTACTCCAATCAGCAGTCCGAATATTTCGGAAAGAAAGATCCCGCGCGATCGCTTCATATTCTGGCAAAGAAATCGTGTAAGGTAAACAATAAACTCGATAAATTTCTTCTAAATGCTTTTGTTCATCAGCAGTCAAGGGCTTTTGACCAGATGCGGTAGGACGATGACACCAAGTTGCCATTATCAAAAGTCCACCCGGTTTTAATACTCGATAACACTCTTGGAGAAACTGCTTTTTATCCGGCATATGTTCCCCACTTTCTAAAGACCACACCAAATCAAAAGAAGCATCAGCAAAAGGCATATTTAAAGCATCTGCTACGTGAAATTGAGTTTTGTCAGCCAGCCCAGCTTCTGTTGCTCTTTCGGTTGCCCTCGCTGCCTGTACCGGGCTGAGAGTGATCCCGGCAACCGTAGCATGATACTTCTGCGACAGATACAGGGAACTACCGCCAATCCCGCAACCTACATCTACAATATGTTCGGCTTGCTTCACATCTGCCCAAATTAGTAGTTCTTCAATTAAGTCGATTTGAGCTTGACGGCGTTCTTTTTTCTGGCTACCATCTGGGCCATAGTAGCCGTGGTGCATATGTTCTCCCCAAATTTGCTCCCACAGCCCAGAGGAAGCATCGTAAAATTCTTGTATTTGCTGATAAAGAGTAGAATTCATCACTTTGTTGTACTCCACACACCGCCATCAGCCTAGCAAAAGATAATCTTTCCGAACAGCTATTGATTTGTCACGACAGATCGAGGATATTAGACACCTAATACATACTTATGACAGAAAAAGGCTTAGGAGAATATGAACAACTTTTAGAGTAAATAGTTATCTAAGCAAACTCAACATGACTCGTTTGGCAGTAAGCTTCAAACAAAAATAATTGAAATAAATCTTCATGACAATCTCTAGAACAATTTGCTTGGGATTCCTAGCAGTTATTGCGGTAGGAACCATTTTGCTGATGTTGCCCATTTCTACTAGCAGCGGTACGTGGAATGACCCGATTGTGGCTTTATTTACCGCTACATCAGCGGTTTGCGTTACTGGTTTAGGAGTAGTAGATACTGGCACTTATTTTTCTTTCTGGGGGCAGTTGTTTTTAGTAGCACTTGTCCAGATTGGCGGACTAGGTTATATGACAACTAACACTTTTTTGCTTTTACTGATAGGTCGTAGGTTCGATCTGCGGCACAAAATGGCAATCCAACAAGCTTTGGATCGACCGGGAATGCAAGATAGCGCCCAATTAATTAAGTCGATTATTGCCACTACTCTCATTTTTGAAATTACTGGCGTTTTTCTATTACTACCAGTTTTTGTACCGGAGCATGGTTTGGATTACGGTTTATGGCTATCTATATTTCACAGTGTTAATTCTTGGAATAATGCTGGGTTTAGTTTGTTTAGAGACAACTTAATAGGATATCAATCATCATTTTTGGTAGTATTTGTAGTAACTTTGCTAATAATTTTTGGAGGAATTGGATATCAAGTAATTTTCGAGATGTATCTTTGGGGACGCGATCGCCTTTTAAGAAAACCATCATGTCAAGTTTTTTCTCTGAATTTTAAAGTGGCAACTAGTACGACTTTAGTACTTTTAATACTTGGTACTGTTGCCTATTTACTTGTAGAAGCAAATAATGCTGAAACATTAGGGCAATTGAATTTTGGAAATAAAATTTTGACAGCTTGGTTTCAATCTGTCACTCCTAGAACTGCTGGATTTAATACGGTAGATTTTGGCCAAATGACTACAGCAGGATTGTTTATTACGATCGCGCTGATGTTTATTGGTGCAAGTCCTGGTGGAACTGGTGGCGGTATAAAAACTACAACTTTACGAGTGCTTACTAGTTGCACAAAAGCAGTTTTACAAGGTAAAGAAGAAGTTCATCTTTATCGGCGAGAAATTGCCATTACTTTGATTTTGAAAGCGGTGGGAGTGTTAATGGGTTCGGTAGGGACAGTGATCGGTGCTACTATTTTAATTTCCTTTTCGGAAGACCCGCAAAAATTTAGCTTTATTCAAATTTTGTTTGAAGTCGTCTCGGCTTTTGCAACAGTTGGTCTTTCTACGGGTATTACGGCGGGCGTTTCAGCATTTGCAAAGGTAATTTTAATCTTGACGATGTACGTTGGAAGAGTAGGCGTTTTGTTGTTAATGGGATCTTTACTGGGAGACCCCCGTCCTAGTTCGGTTCATTATCCAGAAGAAAACCTACTCGTGGGTTAGTTACTAAAGGATATTTGCTTGATAAAATACAAGTAGAGTCTAAAAGTTTCCCGACTTAATACTGGGTTTTTCTGCTTAATTCGATAAATGAGAGTTACGAAAACAGGGCTACCATGAATTTGTCATCTTTAGGTTTTTTTCGCAGTTTAAAAAAAGAAAATCAGCAGTTTGCTGTAATAGGATTAGGACGTTTTGGGAGAGCGGTTTGCTACTCTTTGCATAATTTAGGATATCAAGTTTTAGGGACTGATAAAGATGAAAAAAGAGTCTCTCAAGCTTTGACAGATCAATTACTTTCTCATGCCGTACAGCTAGATTCTACCGAACCTTCTGCTTTGAAAGAGGCGGGTATTTTTGAATTTGATACGGTGATTATTGCAATTGGTAATTACATTCAAGAAAGTATTGTTACTACACTGAATCTCAAGGAAGCAGGTGTACCTCATGTGGTAGCTAAAGCTTCTTCGGAAGTTCATGTTAAGCTATTGAAGCGGGTGGGAGCAGACCACGTTGTTTATCCAGAACATGAAGCGGGTTGTGCGCTGGCGCGAACTCTCACGAAACCAGCGATTCTCGATCGCTTTGATTTAGACCAAGAAAACAGTATTGTAGAAATTATCGTACCGGATGAATTCCACGGTAAAACGATCGCAGAACTGAAGTTGCGAAGCCGTTATGGTTTAAATATGCTAGCAGTTAGCCATGATGGTAAATTCGAGATCAACCCCGATCCTAATAGACGATTGATTAAAGGTTCGGCAATGGTTGTGATTGGTTCCAATCAAGATATCAACCGCTTGCCAATTTAAAAGGGTGAAGGATGAAGTCAGAATTCTCCAATCCAGGAGTCAGAATTCAGAAGTCAGAAGTTAACAAATTTTCCCTTTCTCTTTCCCCCTGCCCCCTGCCTCATCCCCCACCGCTTCGCAAAAAGCAAGCTACGCCTGCTCAACCGATCGCGAACTACTACTAGAAGAAGGTTGTTTACGGAGTATCTCTATTTGTTGAATTAGCTGATTGACTTGTTCGGCTTTATCAAGTTCTCCTTGAGATTTATATAAATCTCTCGCTCTCTTTAAAGGATTAATTGCTTCTTTGAGTTGATTTTGATAATACAAAAGCACGCCTAAATTGTAATGAGCAGCCACATTTTGTGGCTGGCGGCTAATTGCTTCTTTGTAAGCTGCGATCGCTTCTTCTGTTTGATTTTGTCGGCTTAAAACATTGCCCAAAGCGTTGTGAATTTCTGCCAAATTGGGGTCGATCGCGATCGCTCTTTGATATGCGTCGGTGGCGGCTGCCAATTGCCCTTGGTTTTCCAACGCAATGCCTAAATTGTAATAAGCATTGGGATTATTGGGATTGAGACGAGTTACTTGATTGTAAGCAACGATCGCTTCGTCAAGACGCCCTTGCTGGAATAAAATGACGCCCAAATTGTAGTACGCATTGCTATATTCGGGATTGATGGCAAGGGCGCGATCGTAAGCGGCGATCGCCTCTTCTAATAGCCCTTGTTTGTAATAAATCACGCCCAAATTATAGTAGGCATCTGGTAAATTAGGATTGAGACTAACGGCTCGCCGATATTCTGCGATCGCTTCTTCCGTGCGCCCTTTTTCGTTCAAAACGTTACCCAAGTAGTAATGCGCGATCGCAATTCTAGGGTCTCGCTCCAATGCTTGTCGAAATGCTACTATGGCAGCGTCTAATCTTCCTTCATTGTAACGACTGACCCCTTGCTGAAAATAGCCCGCCGCTTCCACATCTTGAGTTACTACCCTTTGCGCTAGCAAATCTGTAGCTAATCTATCGGTAATTGCCACAGCACCAACGGAGGGAGCGAAGGGTGCTAAAACGAGACTAGTCAAAGCAGCAAGCAAATGAATTGGTGGATGCTTTTTCAACATTTTTTAATACCTGTCCAGTATTGCCATCAGCTTTTTAACTTACTTTACCCCTAAATTGTCGGTAGAGAACTAGGGGCTAGGGAAGAAAAGAATTCAGGAGTCAGGAGTCAGAATTCAGGAGTCAGGAATCAGAATTCAGGAGTTAGAGTTAACAAATTTTTCATTTCCCTTTCCCTACTCAGTAATAGAATATTTCCACTTAAGACGATTACTTTCTAGCCGATGGCAAAATTAACATGGCATCGCCGAAAGAGTAAAAGCGGTACTTTTGAGCGATCGCATCTCGGTATAAACTCAGCAAGCGTTCTCTACCAATCAAAGCACTCACCAGCATCAGCAAACTAGAACGAGGTAAGTGAAAATTGGTAATTAAACCCTCTACTACCCGCCATTGATAGCCCGGATAAATAAATAGTTCCGTTTTACCCCGAAATGGTTGTAATTCACCAGTTTGAGCGGCTGCTTCTAGCGATCGCACTACCGTCGTTCCCACCGCAATAATGCGACCCCCTCTCGCCTTCGCCTCCCGAATTCGCGCTACTGTTTCTGTCGATACATCCACCCATTCTTGGTGCATTTGATGAGTAGTAATATTTTCGGCTTCCACCGGTCGAAAAGTTCCTACCCCTACGTGCAATGTTACGTAGGCTTGTTCGATTCCCATAGCCTGCAATTTTGCTAGTAATTCAGTGGTAAAATGGAGTCCGGCTGTAGGGGCTGCTACCGCTCCCGGTTTCTCGGCATATACGGTTTGATACTGTTCCGATTCCGACTGAGAATTTTTAATATAAGGAGGAAGCGGCACTTGGCCGAAATCTGCTAAAACTTGCTGTAAAAAAATCCCTTCTGGCAGTTGAAATTGTAAAATTCTTCCTCCCGTAACACTATCTGTCTCCAGAATATCCGCCGATAAAATAGATACGGAATTAGCTGCGTTTTCTTCCTCTCCCCCGCTGATATTTTCTGGGCGTTCAAAAATAATTTTTCCTCCGGGTTTTAAACGTTTACCCGGTTTTACTAACGCTAACCAGCAGTTGTCTTTTTGCTCTTCTAATAACAACACTTCTACAGGCGTCCCGTTAGGTTTTCGCCCGTAAAGTCTAGCCGGAATCACGCGAGTATTATTCAGGACTAACAAATCTTCTGGTTGAAGTAAGTCGGGTAAGTTACGAAAAACGTGATGGCTGTGTTCAGAAGGAGAATCAACTACTAGCAACCGAGAGCTATCCCTTGGTACTACAGGGTTTTGAGCAATTAACTCTTCTGGTAGTTCGTAATCGTAAGCATCTAATAATAGGTCTTCTTCTCGATCGCCATTGAGAGAAGATGATAGCCATTTTTGATTTTGCATTTTAATCGTGGAAAGTTGTGTAATGTTTTTCATCGTTCTTGCGACACATTATTATGTTATTTTAATAAAAGTCTACAATTTAGCTAAAAATTGGGTAAACCTCCCCAGTCAAAATTGGGGAATTCTCCCCTATTTGTTAGGTGTCATTTTTCGCAAGAATAATAGGTATAAAGCTCCCTGGTCTATTTCACGATTAATTTATGGAATACCTATATTTTCTTGCTAATGCTAG
>CAZJJR010000021.1:0-39487 GCA_964546365.1 uncultured bacterium
TGGGAACATTTAATTAGAGATGATATAGATTTTGCCAGACATTGCGATTATATTCATTACAATCCTGTTAAACATGGTTTGTGCAAAAAACCAAAGGAATGGTCTTTTTCAAGTTTTCATCGGTTTGTTGCTGAGGGTGTTTATCCAGAAGATTGGGGAGTAGATATGATGCCGGATGTTTTTGATGATGCAGATTATGAATAAAATTGGTAAGACTTGATGATATTATGGTGCGTTACGCTGTCGCTAACGCACCCTACAGTAGAATTTAGGCTTTTTCGGCCAAATCGACGCATTCTATTAAAGCGGTGGGAATTGGTTCTGGTTGATAGACGGGTTCGCTGGTGGCTGATAGCAGACGTTTAGTAATGAATGAACTTGCAGAAGCGATTAAAGAGAAAGGAACCACAAATGGCCAGAAAAGAACTGCGATCGCTAATAACACCATAGATAAAAACCAATTTTCTGGGGAAGATCGATAAGAACGCTTAAAGAACCTTAACCAGTTGAGGAAAAAATAAGAACTGATGAGTACGTAAGTAATTAATGAAGCAAATATCAGTAATTTCACGGTAATAAATCCTTAAAATGGCAGTTATCTAACCAAATTGTATTTATATTAGAACTGACTTCAAGAACTAGAGCGCATTTTTAACTAAGCTTCATCAAATCTTTAACAATCTCAAGCGTACTCCTTTATGAGAACTTAAAAAAAAGAGACGTTTGATGAAACATCTCTACACTTACCAGAAAAGCGAACTGGACAATTAAGTTTTATGTGATTTTTTTTACTTTGTTCTATTATGCTAAAAGTTGATAATAAATAGCTGTAATTTCTTTTACCATATTATTAACTGTGAAATGTTCTAAATTTTGCCGTGCTGCTCTTTGCCACTTTTCATGCTCTAATGGATTAGCTAACAGATTTTCCATTGCTTGCGCTAAAGCTTTCACATCACCAGGGGGTACTAAAATTCCTGCTTTCCCGTCATCTAATGCTTCTGGGATGCCATCTATATTACTAGCAACGATCGCGCAACCAGTTTGTCGCGCCTCCAGCAAAGCAATGCCAAAAGACTCGCGACGAGAGGCGAGTACGAAAATATGGGCAGACTGCATATAAGCTTGGGGATTTTTTTGGAAGCCCTCAAAATGAATGCGATCGCAAAATGGTGACGCCTCAGCTTGCCTTTCAAAAGTTACCCGATCTGGCCCATCACCTACTAAGTATAGATGAGTTTGGGGAAAGCGATCGGCAATCAATTCAAAAGCAGAAATCAACTCACCAATTCCTTTTCTTTGCGACATTCCCGCTACCGTAACTATGGCAGGTTGTGCCAAATTAACAGGAATTGATAAATCAAGAGAAGGTAATCTAGGGCTACCTAACGTCAGATTTTTCACAACCTGCATTTTGCTTTTTGAAATTCCTCGTTCGGACATATAATTAGCAACCGCTTCACTAACAGGAATTACTCGTTCTGCCAAACCCATCAATATTGAACTACCTTGATGTACGTTATGAATATGGGAAACCAAACGGAACTTTCCTAAACCGTGCAATAATTTACCCAAAACCATGCCCGTCATCATGTGACAATGCACGATGTCTGGGCGAAACTCTTTGATAATTTTTTGTAAGTTAAAAACAGCACTAAATAAAGATATTGGTTTTCGTTTTTGATTTAAAATATAATGTTTTATTCCAGAATTTTCTAACAATTTTTCATATTCGCCGCCACCAGAAGCTACAGCTACAATATGCCCTAGTTGCGCTTGCCCCCAAGCGATATCCATCGTTGTATTAATAATGCCGTTTCCCAATTCGCGCACGTCGTTCAAAATGTGAAGTATCCGCAAATGACGTTTTGGGATTCCGTCAACATCATGGTTTAAATTAAGCTGTTCTGGATTAGATAAAGTACGCATATAAGTAAACCTGTAAAACAACTAATAGCTAGCTAGGGAACACTATGCACGAAGTCTAAATATTGCTCGACTACTTTTTCTGCTGAAAAAGCTTGCGATCGCATTTGCAAAATTTCTGAATTCCTGGGATTATTTAAAGTATTCAAAATCGCATCTGCTAGTTTGTTAAAATCTCCCACTGGCACTAAAGAGCCATATTTACCATTCTCCAAAATCTCGGCTGGCCCACTTTCACAATCAGTAGAAACTACTGGAGTTCCTACTGCCATTGCCTCTGCTACTACATTGCCAAATCCCTCATAAATTGAGGATAAAACAAACACAGAAGCTTTTGCCATATAGGTATAAGGGTTTTCCACAAATCCCGGTAATGATACCTCATTTTCTAAGTTTAATTCTTCGAGCAATTTCTCCAAATTTGCTCTTTCTATTCCTTCACCCAAAATCATTAATCGGGCTGGCATTCGTTTTTTGATTAAAGCAAATGCTTTGATTAAAGTAACGAAATCTTTTTGATATACTAACCGCCCAACTCCTAAAATTACCGGAGGTTCTCCCGGTGCAAACCAAGGGTGATCGAGAGGTTCTTTCGCCTTCTCAAATAACTCAGGTGTTATCACTGGATTGTAGATAATTCGGATATCTTTTAAAGGCAAACCAGACATTTTAGACAAATCTTGCGCCGCCCCTTCTGACACGGCAATAATTCCACCTGCCAAAGGATAAGAATAGCGCACCAAGTACGGTTTAATTTTTCCTTTGATTCCTTGAAAATCCTGAGAAAAAGTATTGTGTACCCCTACAACTACTTTGGTAGAAACTCCAGTCAAACGTTGCGCCCATGTTGCTACGTTAACGTTATCCAAAATAGAGAACAGAACAGTAGGGCGTTCCTCCTGCAAGTAGCGCATCAAAGCAAATAGTTTCGGCACAATACCAGGAGATTTTAAATCAACTATTCGGACTCCATCTGGCACTTTGGTGAGAAAAGAACCTACCGCTGATTGCAATACTAAATCAACTTTCAGGTTCCGTTTTGTAAAACCTCGTGCCAGATTGATCGCTACTCTTTCCGCACCGCCACCAGCTAGAGAAGGAACAAATAAACTAACAGAAGTATCGGTTAATATCATATGTCCAAGTAGCTCAATTATAGTGGGGAAATACTATTTAAAACTTCCAAATATCGATCCACAATCCTGGGAATAGAAAAAGCTTGAGAACGTTGCCTCAATACTTGGGAACTGACGGGATTATTAAGAGTAGCAATCGTAGCATATGCCAAAGCTTCAAAATCTCCGACTGGCACTAAATAGCCAAGTTTGCCATTTTCTAATATTTCGCCTGGGCCACTTTCACAATCGGTCGAAACTACCGGAGTTCCTACTGCCATTGCCTCTGCTACTACGTTGCCAAATCCTTCATAAACTGAGGACAAAACAAACACTGAAGCTTTCGCCATATAAGCATAAGGATTTTCTACAAATCCCGGTAATTCCACATCATTTTCTAAACCCAATTCCCTTACTAAAGCTTCTAATTTTTCTCTGTCCATTCCTTCACCCAAAATCATCAATCGGGCTGGTCTTTGTTTTTTGATTAAACTAAAAGCTTTGATTAAAGTAGCAAAATCTTTTTGATATACTAATCGCCCTACTCCTAAAATAACGGGTGGTTCTCCCGGTGCAAACCAAGGGTGATCGACGGGTTCTTTTGCTTTTTGAACTAACTCAGGCGTTACCACTGGATTGTAAATTACTGAAATGTCTTTTAAAGGTACACCTGTTAGATAGGAAACATCCCGTGCTACTCCTTCTGATGTGGCGGTAATTTTATCAGCCCAAGGATAAAACCATTTAATTAAATGCGGTCTAACTTTTCCCATACCTTGATGTTGATCTCGCAGTTGTTGGGAAAGGTGAGTTTGCACGGTCATTACTACTTTGGTCGGTACTCTAGCTAAATTCCGAGCCAAAGTAGAAGCACTAACTAAATCGAGAGCAGCTAATAGGAATTTGGGTTTTTCTTGTTGTAGGTACCGAATTAAGTTAAGGGTTTTATACAAAATTACTGGAGACTTAGAATTGAGATCGATTACTCTTACTTCATCGGGTATTTTTGATAAATATGCTCCTTCTGCTTTGGCTAAGACTAAATCGGTTTTGATACCTCGTTCGGCAAAACCGCGTGCGAGATGCAGCATCACTTTTTCTGCACCGCCACCATCCATGTTCGGAATAAACAAGCTTACGGTCTTGTTTTCTAATTCAATCGGCGGGGGGCTTAAGGTTGGGGAAGGTCTTGCAGAAATTGTCATTGGTAGCTCCTTGATTTAATTAAATTATGGTTTTAACTGTTTTACCCCGGTATCAATTCAAGTATTAATGGCTCGTCTGGAATATTTAATGGCAATATACTTGTATTTTTGGTTTGCCAAACCGAATTAGTTGATTTAATTGGTAGGTAAGCATAAACTTCTCGGATGGGGGTATTTAAGGTGAGGGTAGTTTTTTGTTGTTCTACAGAAATATCGATTTTTTGTTTGGTGTTAAAGCTAGGAACTTCTTGCCAAAGGATTAGGTAAAATCTCCCATTGCTTTTTTGTAAGATCGTCTTATGTACGTTAGTAGTTTCTCCAGTTAAAGTGTAATCCAAGGATTCTAAAGGAAAATCTTCCTTAGAGTCGTTGAGAATAGAGAGCAAATTTTTTAAGGCATTAAAAGCTGGTTTGGGTGAACCATCATAACGCAGTAACCCAAAGTTACTATCTTGGTTGTCAGACTGTCGGGGATCGATTAACTCGTAAAGAAAAGCCCGTTTAATACCTCGATTGAAATACTCTAAATAAAGCCTAGAAACATATTTTGCTGCTGCTTCTTCAGAAATGGGGGATTGGGGCGCACCATCATCTCTGAGGGCATTGTGCCACCCGCATTCGGTAGCGATTATCGGCTTATTGCCACACATTTTTTGAGTATTTGGTATCCAGCGAGTTTCTAATTGATCGCTTGGTAATCCTCCCCCTGCATAGCTGTGCATATTGCCGAAGTCGCAAGCAATGTTAGTTAGCTGCGCGGCATTTTCTGGATATGCCATCGATGGACTTAAAACATCTAAATTAGCAGTAGCGGGGTCATCTTTAATAAGTTGATAAAGTTCGCTTTGAAAAAGGCGAACTCCCTCCGGAAAAGTTTGGTTTTTGTATCTAAGATCGGGTTGTACATCCCATTCATTTGGCCCTTCTACTGCTTCGATCGAAGGAGCTACATTTTTAGCAATGTTGACTGCATCTGATGGTACTAATCCTCGCGGGTCCATCACTAAAGTTGACTTAATGCCAAGGGTTGCTAAGTCATTAAATTTTTGTTGAGTATCCATATCGGAAGGACTAACGCCATCGCGAATATGGCGAATTCCTAATTCTTGTAATCTTGGTTTGACAATTTCATTGTATTTTCCGTAAGCCGTATCTATATAGTTAATATGTACTGCAACGCCAATGGAGTTAATAAAGGAGGAGGCACTGCGAGCGGGCGCTGGTTGGGTTTGAGATTGAGATTGAGATTGAGGAACAAGTAAAGAAGATAAAATAAACAGAATAGCTCCTAAAATTGAAAGTTGAAAAAACTTAAAAATATTCTTCCATAGGAAAGATATATTATTCATATAAACCTCCTTTTTAAGTTAGTTTGTTCTGAATTTAACAAACTAAAAAGTAGTCGATCGATTTGCTGATGGATGGCTGTTAAATTAAAGCGTTGACTAGCTATATCTCTCGCTTGAGAAGCAATGGTGGCAGCGAGTTGGGGTTGTTGGCGACAATTTGCGATCGCATTTGCTAATTCGATCGGATCTCCCGGCGAAACTAGCCAACCTGTTTTGTTTGTTTCCACTAATTCCACTGCACCACCAGCTTTAGCGGCGATGACAGGTTTTCCGCACAGCATCGCCTCCACAATTACTCTGCCGAAAGGTTCCGGTGCAGTGGAAGAATGAACAATTAAGTCACAAGCTGTCATCAATGGGACGATATCCGAACGAAATCCTAAAAATTTGACGCGATTTTCTAACCCTAATTCGGCAACTTTTTGATGTAAATTACGCACGTAATCTTGTTCGCCAAATAAAGCGTCACCTACTAAAATTACCGTTACATCTTCTGGACAATCTTTAAGGGATTCAATTAAAATATGTTGTCCTTTCCAAGGAGATAAACGACTGAAATGACCGATTAAAAACTTTCCTTTAACTCCCAGATTTTCTTTTAATTCGTCGAGCGCGGAATCATTTATTTTATAAAGATTGGATTCAAAACCGTTGTAGATAACTTTGGTTATTCCCGGTCGTCCTCCAGCCGCAATAAAAGCAGACTCAGTTGCTAGAGAATTGGCGATTACTAATGACGCAAAACGATTGGCTAAAGTAACAGCAATGCGAAGGTTGATGCGACTGAAATGGTCTGTCGATAAGATATCGTGTAGGTGATAAACGAGAGGACGACGCGCGATCGCACTAGCCAAAGCACCCACAACTAAAGCTTTTTGGGTATTCGCGTAGATTAAATCGTAATCGCTACTAAGTTGTACTACTTTACTAATTAAAGGTGCTAACTTTCCTAAACTACTTAATCCTTTTACTAAACCACTTTCTTTGCGAACTTGGATCGATCGATCTGTTAAAACTTGCACGGGGATATCATGCTGCTGTAGCAGATGGGGAAAAGTACCATCTGCAAACAATCCAACTAAGCAGTTATCTCGATAATTTTTGGCAATATCTATCAGGCACAATTCTGCGCCGCCGAGATTGCCGCTTTGGTCTAAAAACAAGATTTTCATGAAAGAAGTAAATATTGGCGATAAGAATTTTTCCGAAACGAATCGAATTTAAACAAATAGTCATCAATTCCTTGCATAAACTGATATAAACGTCCTTTCAGCAAATACACGGAAGCCAGACGGAAAAACGCTAATTCTGGATAAATGATGTCTACGTCAAAATTCCTCTCTAGCATTTTCACTTCTTGCGGCATTAAAGGAAATTCATCATCATCTCCATATTTGGGAATGCCATATTTACCAATTACATTATTGCGGAACCAAATTAAAACGCTACTGAACGCATTATTTTCGTGAAAAAATGCTTTACCACCACCTTTTACGCTGGCTCTTAAAACATCAGAAAACAAAGTAAATGGTTCTAAGTGGTGCAAAATCATGTTGCCAAAAACGAAATCAAATTTGCCCAATTGGTCGATCTCAAATGCCGAACATTTAATCGGATTAATATTGCTGATTCCGTTTTCTCGACAAAACTGACCGAGATTGTTAATAGCGATTTCACTTATATCAACAGAAACGACGTTAGCGCCTTTCTTGGCAAAAAACAAGGAACTACTGCCATCACCGCAGCCCAAATCTAACAACTTTGCGCCGCTGACATCGCCAAAATGTTTGAGCGCTGCACCTAAAACCGGGTCGTCATCATTGGGAAAACGAGTGGGATTGTCGGAGTAAATTTTGTTCCAAAAAACTACAGTGTTCATCTGATTATCCTTTAAATTGAAATTGTTTACTAATTAAATTCTGGATTCTGAATTCTGACTCCTGAATTCTTATTTTGCTCCGCATAGTATTTAATTCCTGCCATACTAATACCGATAAATCCCCAAAGAAGTACACCAAAAATTGATACCAGCACGCTATTTAACCCGATTTGTGCAAATATAGCTAAAGCAATGGCACGAGAAGCACTAAAAAAAGAATCGAAGCGCCCTTCAGAAGCTTTAAAAAGGCTGAAAAAAATCAATAATATTCCCCCCATGTAAGGTATAGTTCCCAACCACCCTAAAGAGAACAATATCGACAGCAAACCGCTATCGTTGCTGCCCAGTTCGGCAATATTTATTACATTTCCCAAACCTTTACCGATAAATTCTGAAAAAGCCAGACCCATTGCTACACTGTAAGCTTCTGTTCTGGCGGCAAAGCTAGTATCTTTTTGAGTATTAGAAAAAGTTTCCAAACGACTATGTATAACTTCTGAAAATGGCTCGATATTAGTTAAGGGAATTACCAAGATTGCCATGAATAAAATGGTGAGCATTAAGCGCATTTGCAAACGTGGTTTGAGAGAGGACATAAAAACAAGTACCCCTACCAACCAGCCAAACCAAGCAGAACGAGCTAATGATAATAAAAATGATAAATAGCCAGTACCAGCAGCAACGAAACGCCAACTAGATTGGCTGCTAAATAGTAAGATTAAACCTGCCATGATAAAAGCTGCAAAAGGTTGGGGCGAGTTCATGGTGCTGAATACTCGAATGCCAAAAGGTTCGGGGCTGCCAAAAGTTGCTATGTCTGTATTAATTAACCAAAAGCGATCCCATTCAGGTGCTACTAAATATTGCCAAATGCCATAGCTTCCCGTGATTAAAACCCCCCACAAAAAAGTGCGCTGAATGTTTTGTTTAAGTAGCGGATAATCTCGCCATCTGATAAATAAATGAAAGCCAAACAGAATAGGAGTTAACCAACCTAGCAAGTTTAATAAAACTGATTGAATAGAGTTATTGATTAGTCCGATAAAAAAGCCGTAAAATACACCAATAAAACTCAAAATAAACGGTAATCCACCCAGGTGATATGATTTGGGAAGATATCTGATAAAAGTTAAAAAAGTAACGAATGTCACTAATGGCGGCGCTAATAATACCGGACTGGGATCTACCCAGCCACTTTGTTGGTCGATTAAGCGACGAACGAAAGGTGAAAGAAACCAGATCCACCAGGTAAAACTTATATAAATAATCGGATATCTTTGATATAAAAATGCGCCTACCGCTAAAGATGCAACTGGAAAAGTTAAGCGCAGAATACTACCAGCATTGGCTAGTATACATAGGGCAGAAAAAATTATTAAACCTAAAATGGCAGCCCAAGCTGGTGCTGGTTGTAAGCTAATATGAAAACGTTTACTTTGAGCGTTACGATTTGGTCGTGCAACTTTTATTGATTGTTTCATTAGGCGCATTTCCTCTGATTAAAAGCTTGTTCGTAGAAAGCCAGATTTTCACGAGCAATGCGTTCCCAACTGTAACGCTGTGCAGTAGCATAGGCGTTGCGCCGTAGTTGTTCTAAGTAAGCGCGATCGCAAATCAGTTTTTCTAAAGCTTGTTCGATCGCCTGACTGTTACGAGATGGAATTACGATCGCATCCCGTCCGTCTTCCACGATTTCCAATGGCCCAGGTGTAGCAGTTGTTACAGGAGCTAATCCGCAAGCCATTGCTTCGATCAGTGCAATGCCAAACCCTTCAGAAATCGTGGGAAACAGCTTTATTTGGTGTCCTTTCAGCAGTTTAGGCAAGTTTTCATTGGTGTAATATGGCACAACTTTTACGCGATCGCGCACTGCGCGATCGAAACCCTCATAAACTTGTACCGGATCTTGGCATTCATAACATTGCGTTCCGAAAAAAGTTACCTCTACTTGCGGATAACGATCGAGAATTTTATTTAACGCAGGTACGCTGTAATGAATTCCTTTGCGCGGAATAAAAGTGCCAATCTGAGCAATCCGAATTACCCCATTTTCTTCTGGTAATGGTTCAAAAGGCAAATTTAAAAATCGATCGGCAATTGCATTCGGAACGATGCGAACCCGATCGGATTTCACTCCTAAATTTTCAATTACATACTTAGCATCGCAACTATTAAGTAGCAAAATCAAATCTGAATAACGCATCGAAGTAGCCGATTCCCACAGTCGAAAACTACCCCTATATAACCCATATTTCCAACTTAATTGCAAATTCCCCCGTTGCGCTTCCTCTAAATATTCCAAATGTTCGATATGTTCCAAACCATGACATCTCGCCACTAAAAGAGGACGATTTTTTTTCTGTTTTTGTAGGATTCCCCATAGCCAAGCATCACCAGTAGAAGCATCTACGATATCAATACCTTCATTACGACAAAGCTGGGAAATTTTCCGAGCCACAAATTCGGGAAATGTGATAAATTTTCCCAAAGGATGCAGGCGGTTAGGTAAATTATTTAAAGAATAATAATAGACTTGATGCCCCAGTTTTTCGTATTCTTGGCCAAGTCGCCAAGTTACCCCCGCAGCACCAGCATTGGCATCAAAACTGTAATGACAAGTGAGCAGAATTTTCATAGTTTTTATTAGCAATAGATAACTGATGAAACATCGACTCTAAAGTTTGGAAATGTTTTTGAGCGTTAAACGTTTGCTCGACTACTTTTCGACCTTTTTCTCCCATTTCTCTTGCGAGATTTTGATTATCTATTAATTGACCGATCCGACTAGCTAATTCTGCGCGATCGCCTGGTTGAACCAAAAAGCCAGTTTCTTGATGACTGACTATTTCAGGAATTGCATTCACGCGGGTAGCAATCACTGGTAAACCCGCCGCCATCGCTTCAATAAAAACCCAGCCAAATGGTTCGGCATAAGTTGGCATGACAAACATATCTGCCTGATGATAAAGTGCTAACCATTTGGGAGTGTAAGCTTTCACATCATCGTGAATATAAACGCGAGGATGATTGCATTTAACAGGCGCTTGAGTTACCAAATGCAATTCCGCTTTCTCACCAAACTTTTCTAAGAAAACTTCTAAAAGGTCTTGTCCTCCTTTCCGTTCAAAATCACCGCCAATAAACAGGATTTGACAAGGCTTTTCCTTATCTTTTTTCGACCAATCTCGCTGTGGTATTTTCTGAATGGGAATACCGGGATAAACAACTTTTACCTTTTGTTCATCAATTTGGAAATCTTCCACCACTGATTTGCGAGTTGCATCAGAAAAAGTAACGATCCCGGCTGCTGCATCATAAACTTTTTTTTCTAGCCAACAATTAGGAGCAAAAGTCCATCTAAAGTTAGGGTCTGTTTTTTCTTGAGATGCCTGCACTGCGGTAAAGTCAATACTAATTACCGTCGGCAATTTCTTCATCAAATCTAGTGCTAAAAAACCAAGTGGTTGAGTATGAAGATGAAGCACCGAGTAATCTGCTTGACTGAGTTTGCGGCTAAGTAACCTCTTACTCATATAAGCAAATGCCGTTTGCACCCGCAATCGAAAAAAATCAATGTTTTGTCTTTGAATCCATCGATTTGGCGAGTAGTAGCCAAGTAACTTATTAATGATGCGGGTAGTTAACTCTTTTTCTTCGTTATACCAGTACAAATCTACTTTACAGTCAGATTTTTTAGCAAAATAGTCCCTCATTAAATCACCGTAAGTACGGTGACCGAGGTAACTTTCTATAATGGAAAGGACTTGAGGGTAAGTGTTCATCTTTAATACTATTACTAGAAATTTGAGTTGAAAAGCAAAAAGGGTGCGATGCCAACTTTTAATGCTGTTTTAACAGGTAAATTTTTACCTTCATTCACAACATCTACAAGAACTTTTTCAACTCCATTCACCATGCTATCTATACTGAAGTTTGCTAAAATATGCTGGCGGCATCTCTCACCGAGTTGGGGATTTTCATCTCTCCAATCGATAATTCTGCTGAGAGTTTCTGATAAAGACTTCTCATCCCCTGCATCAAATAGACCATTTTGAAACTCTCCAGTTAATATTTCCGGAATTCCGCCAATTCGACTACCTACTACAGGTGTTCCGCAAGCCATTGCCTCAATAATTACTCGTCCAAATGGTTCAGACCATAAGCTTGGTAAAACTGTGATATCGCTGACTTGATAAACAGCATCTGTGTTACTTACATGACCGAGAAATTCTACCCGTTCTCTTACTCCTAAATGAGTTGCTAATTGTTCGAGAGATTGCTTATATTTTTCTCCTATATCGGAGCATTCTTTTCCTAAATCGGAAAAATGAACTACAGGTCTTCCAGCAATTAACAGTTTGGCCTTTTTACCATTTTTCACCACTAAAGCAAAAGCTTTTATTAAACTTTCCAATCCCTTTTCCGGATCGAGCCTTCCTACAAAAGAGATTACTCTGGTATTTTCAGGAATATTCCACGATCGTCTGAGGCTGGCGAAATCTTGAGCGATGTTAAATCTGTCGGTGTTAGTGCCGTTATAAACTACGTCGATTTTCTCTTCTTTTAGGTTTAGATTAACCCAGTCTGATTTTGTTTTATTTGAAACAGCTATATATTTTTTTGCTCCTTTTAGCCCCATCATTCTCTGGGTGTTAAAGTGAAGAGGAGGTATTTGTAAATAACAAACGAAGGGAATATTTTTGGCAAGCGCTAACAGGTAACCAAAGAAAGCAAAATGATAGTCATTGCTGAATACTACACTATTTTTAGTGGCAGGAATATTAGTAAGAACAGCTAGAGAAGAGAAAAAATCTATTATTTGATTAAATTTTCTGCGATCGAATCCATAGCGATTAATCCTATTGATAGAATCGCAAAATTTTTGATACTCGGAAATTAAGTCACCTTCTTGTATGTAAACGAGACTAACTTCATGTCCGCGATCGGACAAACCGCGAGTAATTTCAATTAGATTTAGTTCCTGACCACCACGAGTAGAAGAAGGTTGGTTTTCCAAAACAATTACGTGCATAATTTGTCATCTTTTGGTGAATTTTTGCCGAATTAACTTAACTTGCTTGACCTAATTGATGCTGCATTTGGTGGTATTTCCAAAGTTTGCCGCGCTGTTCTAATAGTTCTTGATAACTGCCTTGTTCTACGATGCGTCCTTGTTCGAGAACTACTACTTTATCGGCGCGAACAATAGTAGAAAGTCGGTGCGCGATCGCAATTACCGTCCGTCCCACCGAAAGCTTCTCCAACGACTCCTGAATTAACCTTTCCGACACGGAATCCAAAGCACTGGTCGCTTCATCCAAAATCAAAATTTCCGGATCGCGAAGTAAAGCACGCGCGATCGCAATTCGCTGACGCTGACCTCCCGATAACCTCACCCCTCGATCTCCCAATTGAGTATCGAAGCCTTCCGGTAATTCCAGAATAAAATTCAACGCATTAGACAATCTTGCAGCTTCCCGAATGTCAGATTCCTTCGCATTTTCTGTACCGTAAGCAATATTATTCCGGACAGAAGTATTAAAAATAAACGTATCCTGACTCACAACTGCCATCTTACGACGCAGCGATTTGATATCAAATTCCCTGAGATCGACGCCATCAATTAAAATTTGTCCTTCCGTTGGATCGTAAAATCTAGGAATTAAATCAGCTAAAGTACTTTTGCCAGCACCAGACGATCCTACCAGCGCCGTTGTTTCTCCCTTTTTGATACTTAAGGTAATGTTTTGCAAAACCAAATGTTCGGGATCGTAACCAAAATCGACAGACACTAAATCGATCGATCGCTTCAATCCTTTAAATACGAGATTCCCATCCTCTAAATAAGGTTTATTATCAGTTCTCAGCAGTTCCCTCACATTATGAAGCGAACCTTGAAAACTATTCATTTGCGCTCTCGCTCCATTCAACTGACGCACGATCGGCATCAACCGAAATAACACAAATAAAAATGTTAGTAATGCCGCAGTTTTTAGTTGTCCGCTCGGAATCAGAGTTGCAAATGCCAAAATTAATATCCCAACTAAAATAGCGGTCGCTCCTCCTTCTGCCAAAGGTTCCACCAGCGCACTAGATGACTGTCCTTTAATCGCCGCATTCTTCAACTGAGAACTAGCATCATAAAATCGATTTCGCTCGAAATCCTGAGCAGCAAATGCCTGCACCGTGCGAATCCCATTAATAAATTCCAACGCCACAGAAGCATACCTGCCTCCCGCTTTCGTCCATTCAAAACTAGCTTCCCGTATCCGTCCAAGCAGAGTTGTGATTGCTACCGATAGGAGCGCAAACAACAGCACGGAAATCACCGTAAGTTGCCAAGAAAGCAACAACATCGTGATTATATAAGCAGCTAAAGTAGTGCCCCTAGTAATTAAAAAACAAGTAACTCCAAAAGCGTGAGATATCTGATATATTTCAGCCGTAATGCTATTAACTAACTCTCCAGAACGAGTTTTAGCAAAATAACTCAAACTTAAAGCTTGTAACTGTTCAAAAGACCGTTTACGCAAGCGATCGATTAAATTGTGATTCGTGATCTCCCCGTAAATCTGCCCCAAATAAGTCAGCCCAGTTCTTAACAAAGTCATCAATAAAATTAGCGCAGATACCCGGTATAATCGCTCGTTAACAGAAGCATTAACCCCTAAAAATACGGCATCAAACCAACCAATGCCAGTTTGAATTGGCGCTGCATTCGGATCGGTCAAACTTTGTAAGAAAGCCAGCAAGAAACCGACTCCAAATCCCTCAAAAACGGCAGCTATAAAAGTAAATAACAGCGCCAAAATCGCGACTCGACTAAAGTATTTAAACTCTCGCAAAATAACATAGTTATCTCGCCAGAATTTGGTTGCTCGTAGCAAATTGCGGATTGGGATAGGTAATCGGAGACGCATGGAGATTCCTTAACAATAGTTGTGGATTAATAAGCACCAAAACCTGAGATAACCCTGAGCATAGTCAGCGGTAAAATCAACAAATCTCGCCAGAGCGACCAACTACGCAAATATTCCAAATCGCAGTGATTTACTGCCTCTAAATCCAGCAAATTCGATCGCGCTTTCACCTGCCAATCACCAGTAATTCCCGGTAAAGCATTCAAACGTTTTTGCCCTGCTTTGTTGATTCGCACCGCATCGTATAAAGCCCAAGGACGCGGGCCAACCAAACTCATTTCACCCCGCAATACATTAAATAATTGCGGCAATTCATCCAAACTATATTTACGCATCCAACGTCCTAAAGGCGTGATGCGAGAATCATCTTTGCACTTATGCAAACCTGTTTGATTTGCCATTACTTGATGGTGAAATTCTTCCGCATCTACCACCATCGTGCGAAACTTGAAAATGCGGAATAATTTACCCCGTTTTCCCACCCGCCACTGGCAGAAAAGAATCGGCCCCGGCGTCAAAATGCGGATTGCCAAAGCTAGTGCCAACATTAATGGAGAGAGAACTGCTAACAATAGGGCAGCTGCACTCCAATCAAACAGCCGCTTCAATCCCCAACTCAAGGGATTTCGTCTCATGGGCAATTCTTGGGTAAAAGGCAATTGCAGAAAAATAGGTTTTTTAGTTTCCTGACAAGCATTTGCCCAAATCTTTAACCTTGCCTCACCCAAATTCGGATCGATGCGAACCAATCGCGCAGAAGAACCTTTTAAACACTCAACTAGCGATCGCTCATCATTAAAACTCTCTGGACAAGCATTTTTGGCGTTTTCTGCCAAATTCACTAGCAACTGTCCTTGTCGCCATTTCAACGCGCAGCGAGGTGAGCAATTATCCCATTGCTGTTCGAGAAACGGAGAACGATCTGAGAAATTCGGTGAAATTACTGAGCTAGTCATCTGTAGTTTGGTTTTCCTGAAATAAAAGCTTACAGAGCAACGAATTCAAAGCTCACACACCCAAAAATAAGCAGCCTGGTATTGAAATTAAGAGGTAGAAAAAAGGCATACTTGCTTAAACAGCATAAATATGAAGTTTTATTAAAGCTTCTATCCAAAGGCTGAAGGATGCTTACGCATATTTACGTAAACTAGTCTGTTGTTGGGCTAAGGAGTAGATTTTATCAGTATTTTCACGGGTTTAGCGATCGGCACTCAGAAGTCGCAATCCAAAATTATTTAGTTCGATCGGCGGGTAGACATGAGCGATCACAAACTCCAAACCCGGTTTTTCAAGAAACCGTTAACATTTGCCAACATTTTCATCCATCAAACCGAAAGACATAATTCTTTTACCTTACTAACTAAAAATAGCTAATCCTTTAGTCACATTTCTACAGAGAATTCGATATAAAATCCCCTCATAAGGAGAAAAATTAATTGTTGAAATGGAATTGAGCAACCATAGCTCAAACGGTAATTTTAATAACCATTTTTATAAAATTTTTTTTGGGTGATCTACTCATGGATAGAGATGTTGTTTGTAACTTATTAGATACGTTAAAATCAGTGTAATTTTTTGAGCGTTTATATTATGAAAATTGCTCTAGTCCACGATTATTTAACCCAGCGAGGTGGAGCAGAGCGAGTTTTTGAACTGCTTTGCAAACGCTATCCGGACGCTGATATATTCACATCATTGTACGATCGCCAGCGAACCATCGACTTAGGAGAACGGGTAGTTCGTACAACAGCACTGCAAAAAATTCCCGGAGCATCTAAATATTTTAGAATGCTGGCTCCCTTTTATTTCCCAGCATTTCGAGCCTTAGACCTGCAAGATTACGACTTAATTATCAGCAGTTGCAGCAGCTTTGCCAAAGCAGTCAGAAAATCTCCAAAAGCACGGCACATTTGCTTTTGCCACAACGTCACCCGTTTTTTATGGGATACGGAAACATATTTACGAGAGTATGCAGACTATCAACTTTTCGCACCTTTGATCGAACCCCTATTCCAAATGTTGCGGCAGGTAGATTTAACATATGCTCAAGAACCTGACCTTTATATTGCAAACTCAACTGTTGTCGCTCGGCGCATTCAAAAACATTATGGAAAACAAGCAATTGTAATTAATTATCCCATCGATAGCAGTAAATTTAGTTTTTCAGAAAAAAAAGATAACTTTTATCTCGCATCAGCACGATTGCTAGGCTACAAGCGCATGGATGTAATTGTAGAAGCATTTAATTGGCTGAAATGGCGGTTATTAATCGTAGGAGATGGCCCAGAGCGTCAGCGCCTGCAATCCAAAGCACTCAAAAACGTAGAATTTTTGGGATATGTCAGCGACTCAGAACGCCAAAATTTAATGGCAAAAGCCGCATCCGTCATCGTCGCCGCCCTCGAAGATTACGGATTAGTACCAGTGGAAGCAAATGCCAGCGGAACACCAGTAATTGCATACGGTGCAGGGGGAGTATTAGACACTCAAATACCTGGAAAAACAGGCGTTTTTTTCAAACGACAATCCCCGGATGCACTGCAAACCGCACTCCTCAATGCTAGGGAAATCTCCTGGGATTACAACCAAATTCGGGATCATGCCTTAAACAATTTCTCAGAAGAAGCCTTCTTTAAAAAAGTTGACCGAGTAATTGATAAATTCGCCACCACACCGCTCTAATTAATAAAATTTTTAGCAGGTTCAACATGATAGAAATCAGCGAAAACAACTCTTACAATCCTGCCGAAGCAGAACCGGGTTATGGCCAACTGGTAGCCATTCTAATCCGGCGTCGCTTTTGGCTGTTCAGCGTGTTAGGAGTAGTTTTATTAATTAGCGCTATCCTCACCTTAACAGCAAAACCAACTTATGAAAGCTCCATGCAACTGCTAGTAGAGCCTAACTATCAAGGCAAAAAAGGACAGCGTTCTGCTTTGGAAAACGATTTTGCCGATGCTAACGTAGAAGTAGATAACGCCACTCAGCTTAACTTAATGCGAAGTTCGCAACTTCTGCAAAGAGCAGTGGATTTACTCAAACCACAATACCCCGATTTAACCGTCAAAAATCTGAAAAAATCCCTATTCATTAGTCAAATTCAAGAAGATGACGTTAATACAAAAATTTTCCAAGCAACTTACACAGACCACAACCCAATAAAAACAGAAACAGTACTCGAAACCATCAAAAAAGTTTATTTAGATTACAATCGCGAACAACAAAAACTCCGACTAGCTAGAGGGCTTTCTTTTATCGATAATCAATTACCAGATGTGCGACAAGGAACCATCCTTTCCGAAGAAGCTTTAGCCCAATTTCGCCAAAATCAAAACTTAATAGAACCGGAATTACAAGCCAAAGCTCTCATTGAATCTCTCAAAGATGTCGAACAAGAATTACGCATCGCCAGCGCTCAATACCGGGATGCACAAGCTCGCTACCAAGCTTTACAACAACAGGTAGCGCTTCCTCCCAAACAAGCTCTCAGCGCTTCCCGGTTAAGCGAATCCACCCGTTATCAAGCATTACTAAACGAAATTCAAAAAACCGAATTTGAATTAGCCCAAGAACGCCAGCGTTTCACTGATTCCAATCCTTATATCCAAAATTTAAAAGAACAACGCAAAAGATTATTAGGTTTATTACAAGCAGAAAAACAACGAGTTTTAGGAGAAAATTCTACTCAATCAAATGTTTCTTCTGAAAATCTCCTCCAACAGGGACAAATGGGTAGGTTGGATGTTAACCTAGCTGGTAAACTAGCCGAAGAACAAACAAACGTACTTGGTTTCCAATCTCGCGTCCAAACCCTCACTGAAAAACGGCAACAAATTCAGAATCAATTAAAAAGATTTCCATCTGTGTTAGCTGAGTACAGCCGTTTGGAGCCAGAAGTTAAATTAAAGCGAGAAACCCTCGCACAATTGCTGAAAGCTAGGCAAGACTTAAGCTTAGAAATTGCCAGAGGTGGATTTGATTGGCAAGTAGTTGAAGAACCCCAACCAGGCAACAAAACTGGCCCCAGCATGAAGCGTAATTTATTGTTAGGTGGAGTAGCTGGTTTAATGTTGGGAAGCATAGCCGCCTTTATCAGAGAAATGATTGATGATGCAGTTCATACTTCTGATGATTTGCAAAAACAAGTGGATTTACCATTACTGGGAATTGCACCAGCGCTGTCGCGCAGTGAAACTCCCGAACCTATGCAATTACCTTTCCGCCAGCAACCAGCATTAGCCTCTTCTATGATAGAGGTAATTAGTTGGCAGCCATTTCGAGAAGCTTTGGATTTAATTTATCAGAATATTCAATTGCTCAATTCGGCTCCCATGTTTAAATCGTTGGTGATTACTTCCGCACTCGCTGGCGAAGGAAAAACCACATTAGCTTTAGGTTTAGCAATCAGCGCTGCTAGATTACACCAACGAGTATTGCTAATCGATGCAGATTTACGCCGTCCCAGTTTGCACAAACACCTTAATTTACCCAACGAACAGGGACTTTCTACCTTATTAACTAATAATGCTCCCGTGCGAGGAGAAAATAGTATTGAAGTATCGGTACAATATGCCAATATTTCTATTCTTACATCCGGGCCAACTCCTTTAGACCCCGCTCAATTGTTGAGTTCCCGAAAAATGCACGATTTGATCGCAACCTTCGAGCAAAACTACGATTTAGTTATCCTCGATGCACCCCCAGTTTTGGGAATGGTAGATGCTATCTTAGCTGGTTCGGTTTCTAGTGGTGTAGTTCTAGTGGGACGAATCGGTCAAGTAACTCGCAGCGAACTCGTGCAAGCTACTAATATGTTGAGTAAGTTAAATGTAGTTGGCATAGTAGGTAATGGCGCAAATCTTCCTAGCAAGAGCTATGGTTTGGCTGTAGCTTCTTGAGAAGAATTCAGTTATGTTTTTTGACTCATCAAAATAGAATTCAGGAGTCAAAAGTCGGAATTCAGAATTCTGACTTTTTCTTTAAACAGCCACTTTTTGCTTGGCATTCATATTAGCAAATATCTGCAAATTTTCTGGGCGTTGAATGATATCCTCTTCGTGTTGAGCGCAAATACTGCATTGCTCTGGACTGAAAACAAAGACTTCTCCTGTTTCGATTTTATAAACCCAAGCGTGCAGGTTGAGTTGACCGCTGTGAACTTTCGCACGAATTACTGGGTAAGTTCGCAAATTTTCAATTTGAGTAATTACATTTTCTTCTATTGTGACGTTTAAGAGCGCATCACCTTCATAGCCTTTATAGTTTTCTTTGACGAGGCGACGAGTAGCTTCGGCGTGCTTTAACCAATCATAAACTAATGGCATTTCGTCGGCTAAACCATGTAATTTCAGTAAGCCTTTCATCGCTCCGCAATCAGAATGACCGCAAATAATTATATCTTTAATACCTAAGTGCTGAACGGCATATTCAATTGTAGCGCCTTCTCCTCCGTTGGTTGCACCGTAAGGCGGGATGATATTACCAGCATTGCGAATGATGAATAGTTCTCCCGGTTCGGTTTGGGTAAGTAAATTCGGGTTGATGCGCGAGTCAGAGCAGGTGATAAACAAGATGCGGGGATGCTGTTCGTGGCTGAGCGCCTCAAACATATCCCGATGGGTTTTGAAGTAATTGTTTTGGAATTCGTAGACGCCTTTAATGATTTTTTTCATTGCTATTAATCATAGGTTATGAAAGCCTTTTTTATTCTAGGGCGATCGATAAATTAGGAACTTGTTCTTTATAAAAATTTGCATTTTAAATGGCGTTAAATCCGGTTATTTGTTAATATCTAAAATAGAAAATCCGTATTTTAGTAATTCTTTTGGCAAAAGTTGATATTTACCTGCTTTAGTTTCGCAAAATCATGAAAAATCAAGGGTTGTCAGAGCGGGTTTTGAATTAGGAATATCTTTAAAAATGATTAAATTTATCTACTAAACCCGCCCCTACGTCGATCCTCAGGGGTGTAAATCCCGATCGCAATCAAAACGATCCATCAACCATATACAAAATCCAACTTTACTGCTGTACGATGCTTTGGTAAAAATCTTCTAGCGATTTTACGCAATTGCGATCGTCAAACAGATGATGGTGGCGAGTCTTCATTTGTTCTTGAATATTTTGCCGCCAAATTGCATCTACTCCCAGTTTAACAGCAAGATCGATATATTCTGCTTCTGTTTGCGCGATCGTGTCAGTAACTCCTAACATTTTTAAGAAGCTATAAGCATGACGACCGCGCATAAATTCTCCCGGACAGGTAACAATAGGTAAGTTGCAAGCGATCGCTTCTAGGGAAGTATTTCCACCAGACCAACTAAGCGTATCCAAAAACACATCACAAAGTAAGTTGATCGTCAAATAATCGGGTCGAGTGGGAATATTAACGAATAAGCAGTAATCTTCACTGTTTAAATCCACCGCTGCAAAAGCACGTTGCAGCCGTTTTTTGAGTAATTCACCTCGCAGAAAAACAAACTGAGATTCTGGTAATCGTCGGGCAATTTCTGCCAAAATATAATCATGTTGCGGCAAATATTTAAAAGGAGCTTGGCAACATAAATATAATACTTTATCCTCTGGTAAATCGAAATTTGCACGAGTTTTTGTAAGTGGTGGAATATCTAATGGTTCTGGGTAGGAAACACCAATATTTGCTAAATTAATTAACTTTTCGGTGTAATGTTCTTCGGCATTTTCTGGTTCCATCAATTCGCCAGATAAAAAGTAATCGATCGTTGGTAGCCCAGAAGTAACGGGATGTCCCCAAGCAGTACATTGCACTGGTGCAAGACGCAACCCAGCCATTTTCACGGTTTGGGATTCCATACCAATTTCTGGAAATACGAGAACGTGCAATCGATCGTCAAGGATTTGTTGACAAACCGCTTCTAAATTACCGGGAATATGGTGAAAAACATCGCTATATTCTTGAAATTGTTCGGTTACGTAATCCGGATAGTTACCAGTATAATAGGAGTAAATTTCAAAGTTTTGTTTATCGCAGTAACGCAACCAACCCACTAACCATAAAGTGCCACTGTAAGAATGTAAATAACTGGACACGTATCCGACGCGAATCTTATTATTGAGTTTGAAAGGTGGCATAGCTAAAGGCTGAACCCAGTCTGGATAATTAGCCGCCATCACTTGATGGATGAAATTGCCCCACTGACGTTGTAAATCTACAGCTTTCAGTCCTTGATGTCCTAAATAAAAGGTCGTGATGCAATTTAAACCATCGAGAGCATTTCTGCGTTCTTCAGGGTTTTCTAATGATGTGCGATCGATTAAATCTTGTAATCCTTGTTGATATCTTTGTCGATAAAATTCAATTTCCTCTGGATTATCATAGACGATCGGCAACATTAATTTATCAAGTATTTTGAAAGTATAATTATCCGGCATTACCTGTAAGGCAGCTTCGGCAATGGAGATCGCTTTTGGCGTTCTTCCTTTGGTATGGTATATGACAATTAATGCAAAATATAATTGACCAGATTTGGGATAAAGTTTGATACCTTCTTGTAGAATATTAATTGCTTCTTCTACTCGATTTAGATTTTCAAAACACTCACTGATATACAAATAAATATCGGGTGTTCCCGTGTAAATTTCTAAATATTTTTGATATTGTTGTATGGCTTCTTCGTATCGGCTTTCTTGATAAAATAAATTAGCGTGTTCTAATAGAATATCTGGAGGATTTTGTTGTATTTTTAAAGCAATTTCCAAATTATTTAATAGGTCTGTATTACCAGGATTAAAAGAAATCGCTGTTTGATATACTTCAATGGCTTGTTCAATTTGATTTTGTCCGATTAAGAGATTTCCTAAGTTGATGTAGCTTCCGAAATGGTGGGGATTAGCTAAAATTGCTTGCCGATAAACTTCTTCAGCATGGATGATTTCTCCAGCTTGTGCTAGCAGGTTACCTAAGTTGTTATAAGCATCTAATAAAGTGGTATCGAGGGCGATCGCATCTTGGTACGCTGAAATTGCCCCCGTCAAATCATTTGATTGCTCTAAGCAACAGCCTATGACATAATACGCCATCGCATTTTCGCGATCGATCTGCAAGGATTGCGCGATCGCAGCTTGTGCGGCTTGATAGTCCTGCGCTTGATAATAAAGTATGCCTAAATTTAGCCACGCTTCTCCATCATCGCCCTCTAACTGTAAATATTCTCGATATTTCTTTTCTGCTGCGTGAAATTTCTGTTGATGGTGTAAGTTTAATGCTTCTTGATAAAGGGTGTCCACGGTATCCTCTGTTTACTTGGGGTACTCTCAGGATTTCGGATTTAGTTCTGTTTCCAGTTTAAGTTGGGATGGGATAGGCGATCGGTCTTTTTTATTTAACTGCTACAGTATGCAGACGGTTCATAGAAGGAGAGGATGAGCTTAAGAAGTAAAAAAGCCTTCAAAAAAGAAGTTAGGATGTAATTAAGAATGATTTAAGCTCGTAAATTTGCATATATGCCTTATTAAGACGATATATTCCCGATTTTAATCGCTGCCAGCTTTTCCACAATTTTTTCAGTCATATCAAATTGTGGGCGGTCGATCATACTGCTGCAATGCCCCAAGTTCACCCCATGATTGCCATCATTGGTAGTAAGGTATATTTTGGTACAAGCGATTGGATAATATAAAACAGATTTTAAGCCCTTACAAAATCTACCTCAAAGACAAATTAAACTTAATATAAATACTTTAAGTTTATGAACTGCGGGGAATGCGCTATTTTGAAACAACGGAAACTTAGTTAAAATTGAGTTTAGTTGGTAGGCAAATTAATAAACTCTTGAATTCTCTGCGAAACTTTGTCTACAAGATTCTTTTGTTCCACATCAAACCATTCAATTTCAGGATATCCTCTAAACCAAGTGCGCTGCCGTTTGGCGAATTGTCGCGTATGCAAAATAGTTAAGTCTTTGGCTTCAGCGAGGGAAATTTCTCCGGCTAAATATTGCTTGATTTCTGCATATCCTAAAGTATCGAGTAAAGGCAAATCTGCGCCATATTTTTGGCAAAGATTCTCTACTTCATTTACTAAACCATCAGCGATCATTTTTTCCGTGCGTTGTTCGATGCGATACTGTAAATGAGAGGGATCGCAATCTAAACCGATCTGCAAAATTGGATAAGTTGGGGGATTTTCTCCCTGCTGCTCGGAAATTGGTTTGCCAGTGACGTAAAATACTTCTAGCGCTCTTAACGTTCTCACCGAATCATTAGGGTGAATCTTCTGGGCTGCGATCGCATCGACTTGTTGCAAAAAAGCATAAAGTTGAGTTTGTCCCAATGATTCGAGTTGCGATCGCAATTCCAATTGAGGCGGTACTCTAGGAATCTTCATCCCCCGTGCGATCGAACGAATGTATAAGCCAGTACCACCAACTAATAGGAGGGGGCGATGGGGAGATGGGGAGATGGGGGGAGAAGAAATTAAACCTTGAGCTTGTTCTTGGTAATCGGCTACAGTCAAAGTTTCGGTAGGATCGCAGATATCAATCAAGTAATGTGGCACTAACTGTTGTTCGGCTAAAGTAGGTTTAGCCGTACCGATATTAAAATCCCGATATACCTGACGGGAATCAGCACTGATAATAATAGAACCTAGCCGCTGCGCCAGCGTCAACGCCAATCCCGACTTACCCGTCGCCGTCGCCCCACAAATCACGATTAGTTTTGTAGTATTCAATCTCAAATCCCAAATCTACAATCTAAAATAGGTTAATCCCCTCAATAAAATTCTCTTCTATTTGCTCTAAAGTCGTCTCCAACCCTTTTGTGCTACAATTTTGGAGTGTTTTTTCATTTTCGGGCCATAACCCGGCTCAAAGCCTTGACTGGAGAACTCATTTTATGACAAGCAGTTACAGCGCCGATCAGATTCAAGTTCTGGAAGGTCTGGAACCGGTTCGCAAACGACCGGGGATGTACATCGGTTCGACGGGGCCAAGAGGACTCCATCATTTAGTTTACGAGGTGGTGGACAATTCCATCGACGAGGCGCTGGCTGGTTACTGTACTCACATTGAGGTTGACCTCAACGCTGACGGTTCGGTGACTGTCACCGATGACGGACGGGGGATTCCCACAGATATCCATCCTCGCACGGGTAAGTCCGCTCTGGAAACAGTAATGACAGTTCTTCACGCCGGAGGAAAGTTTGGCGGCGGTGGTTACAAAGTTTCCGGTGGGCTGCATGGCGTTGGTATATCAGTAGTAAACGCTTTGTCCGAATCAGTAGAAGTGACGGTTTGGCGGGATAAGAAAGTTCACAAACAACGTTTTGAACGCGGTATTCCCGTTACTGAACTAGAAGCTAAACCAAGCAAAGAAGACCGTACAGGTACTTCCGTTACTTTCAATCCCGACACAGAAATTTTCACTACTGGTGTCGAATTTGATTATACGACTTTAGCCGCACGCTTACGCGAGTTAGCTTATCTAAATGCGGGAGTAAAAATTACTTTTAGCGATCACCGTCTGGAATTACTGAAAAGTAATGCTCCCAAAGTAGAAACCTACGAGTATAAAGGTGGTATTCGCGAATATATTTCTTACATCAACCGCGATAAGCAACCCCTGCACGAGGAAGTTATATTTGTATCGGGTGAACGTAACAACGTGCAAGTAGAAGTAGCCTTGCAATGGTGTACTGATGCTTATACGGATAATTTGTTGGGTTTTGCCAATAATATCCGTACCGTTGATGGCGGTACTCACATGGAAGGGTTGAAGGCGGTGTTGACGCGGACGATGAATGCGATCGCACGCAAGCGCAATAAACTCAAAGAAGGCGATGCTAACCTGGCTGGGGAAAATATTCGGGAAGGTTTGACTGCCGTTATTTCTGTTAAAGTACCTGATCCGGAATTTGAAGGGCAAACTAAAACTAAATTAGGCAACCCAGAAGTCAGGGGAATTGTTGACTCTTTGGTAGGGGAAGTATTAACCGAGTATTTAGAATTTCGTCCCCCCATTGCTGATGCTATTTTAGAGAAAGCAATTCAAGCATTTAAAGCAGCAGAAGCAGCACGTCGCGCTCGTGAATTAGTGCGAAGAAAATCAGTTTTAGAATCCTCTCCTTTACCCGGAAAATTAGCAGATTGTAGTACTAGAGACCCTTCAGAATCGGAGATTTTCCTTGTGGAAGGTGATTCAGCGGGTGGAAGTGCGAAACAAGGACGCGATCGCAGATTCCAAGCCATCCTACCTTTGCGCGGTAAAATCCTCAACATCGAGAAAACCGACGACGCCAAAATCTACAAAAATAATGAAATTCAATCATTGATTACCGCTTTGGGTTTAGGCGTTAAAGGTGAAGAGTTCGATCCCTCTAATTTGCGCTATCACCGCATAGTGATCATGACTGATGCTGACGTTGATGGAGCCCACATCCGCACCCTGTTGCTGACATTCTTCTATCGCTATCAACGGGCGCTAATCGAGCAAGGATATATTTACATTGCTTGCCCTCCGTTGTATAAAGTAGAACGGGGAAAGAATCACGATTATTGCTACAGCGATCGCGAATTGCAAGAGTTAATCCGTCAATTCCCTTCCAACGCCAAATACACCATCCAAAGGTTCAAAGGTTTGGGTGAAATGATGCCTGAACAACTCTGGAATACCACCATGAATCCACAAACTCGCACCTTTAAACAAGTGGAAATTGAAGATGCGGCGGAAGCCGATCGCATTTTCACCATTCTGATGGGCGATCGCGTTGCCCCACGGCGAGAATTCATCGAAACTTACGGTTCTAAACTCAATTTGAGCGATTTGGACATTTAAAGTGTTGTAAAGTCTAAAAACCCGGTTTTTTCAAAAAACCGGGTTTTTGCAAGCACTCTATTTTGTAAAAAATCTTAATGAAAATTCTCATCAAATCAGTCTACTGTTAGCTGATAGGCGGGTTTTTAACCGTTGTAAATATAAAACGCTCCTCTTTCGAGTTAAGGGACAGTAATTTAGCATGAGTTCTAATTTAGCAACCAAATTGCGTGAAGGCACCAAAAAAGCCCACACAATGGCAGAAAACGTTGGTTTTGTCAAGTGCTTTTTAAAAGGCGTGGTAGAAAAGAACTCCTACCGGAAACTGGTAGCCAACCTCTACTTCGTCTACACTGCCATTGAAGAAGAGATGGAAAAGCACCGGGAACACCCGATTCTCTCCAAAATTTACTTTAAAGAGCTAAACCGCAAAAAGAGCCTAGAGCAAGACCTCAGCTACTACTACGGCCCCACCTGGCGCGACCAAGTAGCCCCCTCTCTAGCCGCTCAAGCCTACGTACAGCGCATTAGAGAAGTATCTGAGAAAGAACCAGAACTCTTGATTGCCCAATCATACACCCGTTACCTGGGCGACTTATCCGGCGGTCAAATCCTCAAAGGCATTGCAGTACGCGCCATGAACCTCACCGACGGAGGCACCGCTTTCTACGAATTCAAAGATATTCCCGACGAGAAAGCGTTTAAGAACACCTATCGCCAAGCTTTGAACGATTTACCGATCGATGAAGCAACAGCCGATCGCATCGTAGACGAAGCAAACGACGCCTTTGGCATGAACATGAATATGTTCAAAGAACTAGAAGGCAACTTGATCAAAGCCATTGGCTTGATGCTATTCAATACTCTCACCCGCAAACGCACTCGCGGCAGCACCGACGCAGAACTGGCAACCGTCGAATAATGAGAGCCGTTTTGCATTAAATTCCGATTCGTCAAATTAAATTAACTTTTTCTCACAATCCTGGAGACTCGATGGTGGTTAGTCACTATCTATCATCAAGTCACCGGGATTGTCAGTCTTTAAAGAGGCAGGGGGCAGGGGGCAGGGGGAAAGGCAAGGAAAACAGTTGAATTTTTACGCTTCAGACTTCAGACTTCATCCTTCATCCTTTATTTGTGGGATGGCCGCAAGAACTACAATAACTAGTAAACTTATAGGTTTTATGATGACAGTTTAAGCATTCTACATATTGCTCAAAACCACAATAAGGGCAAAACTCATCACTCAGCCTAAGTTTAGAACTGCAATTAATACAACGCACTTTTTGAATTCTCTTTTTCGCTTGAACGCGGGGATTAAAAACCCAAACTTGCAGTAATTTAATTAACCCCAAACCTAATAAAGGAATAATCAAAATTAACGCATAGCTAGCAACAAATACCAATCCACCTACCAAACTGACAATTAATTCAGTTGCGACACCAATCAGATTGCCAAACTGAATAAACTCAAAAAACTTAATCAACAAAGGAATGCAAAAGATCAGCAACAGATGCCAACTCAATAAAGCTTGCAAACCGAAATTTTTGCGAAGCGCTGTAGAATGCCAAAAGTAACCGAGCAGAATTAACGGAAACAAAAATAGAGTTTGTAACAGTAGTTGCAAGTTGGGATACCAAAACTCCGCTTTATCGTAAACTTGTTTGAGTTTTTCATAATCCGAACCATTATCGATCAGCTTGAGATAAGCATCAGTAGCCGGATGTTGAATTAACTTAGTCTGCTGTTCGGTAATTTGCTTTTCCTTATTTGCAATCAGCTTTTTATTATTATCAATTTCTGATTTCACCCGTTCCGCAGCCACTTTATTGATCGATTTGTCTGGTGATTGACCAGCAATTTTTTCTAGCAAAGTAGAATTATATTGACTTTGTAGCGTTTGATTTTCTTGCTTTAAAGAAGCAACTTCGTTTCTTAGCTTATCGATACTAGTTTTTAAATTAACGGTCTCAGGGGTATTAACTGCTTTAGAAGCACGAGTATAGTATGCACACATATTTGAGACTTTACCCAATCTATTTGAATTAGCGGCAGCACTGGGTAGAGGATATTTATTTTGCTCGATTAGATTTTCAATAGTGCTAACCTTGAAGGCAAAGATTCCTTTCTTTTCTGCGGTGTGGTAATTTTGGTAAGGCAAAAAGCAGGGATACTCTTCCGAGGGACTAAGCGGCCATTGAGAAATGCTATTTAAGCCGCTAAAAACGTTAAAAAGTACAAAAACATCGATTAATATAAGAATTACTAAACTAACTTTGTTGATCGGCTCGTGTTGAATATAAGTCGATTTGTGAATAAAATTACTGCTAGCCCTTTTTAAAAAAGAGAACATATGATTACTCCGGTTAATCCTTAATAATAACTCAAAATTATTTTACCTCTTGAAGCCGAATTGTAGCCATAACTAAAGTATTTCAATGCTTTGTACTTAAATTGAGTAAAATTACAAAACGAAAACGCAACAACTTCGCTTAAGTAAGCTGACAATTAAGCTTACTTAAGCGAAGTGTTTAGTAATGATTACAAAAATTATGATTTATGAACCAGTCCGATAAGAAGTTAATTTTTCGTTAACGATCGTTCTACCATCTCGAAAAACCAACAACGATTCTCTAGTCACTTGATAAAGATATCCGCCTCGATTAACAGCCATGTAAATTCCAGAAGGACTCTCTTCTATCAATGGCAGTACCAACCTTTTACCATCGCGTTTACCGATACCGACATACTGATTGGGATTATCGTGGTCGCCACAAATATAAACATTAAAGTTGCGAGTTTCTGCTCGAACAAACTGGACGGGATTAAGGCCGTTTTTTCCACAAACATAGTCTTCTCTAGCGCCCACTTTATTCGAGTGTAAACTAGCTGGCAAAATTAGCAGAAGACTAACTGCTGCCAGAAGTTGGGGAAAGCGACTTTTTAAGTTCAAATGTTGATTTGACATACCTATAAGATAAAATTTTACTAACAACGACCGTTCTACCTCTGACTTGTTGGTTAGTCCGGAAGGTGTTTACAAAAATAAATATTTATTAGCCCGTTACCAAGGTGAAACGGGCTAGCATAAATTTGCGATCGACAAAAATGGATAATGCAACCTTAGAAACTAATGACTTGACAGGTAAAGAAATTTATCAAAGTATAAGTAACAATATTCAAAAGGCGATCGAAGGACAATCAGTAGCGATCAGAAAGTTACTCAGCGCCTTTGCTAGTGGGGGTCACGTCCTGCTAGAAGATTCTCCCGGAACGGGTAAAACTACCTTAGCAAAAGCACTCGCTTTTTCTGTGGATGTAACTTTCAAGCGAATTCAATTTACCCCGGATTTGTTACCGTCGGATATCCTGGGTATTTCCATGCTAGACCCGAACGATCGCACATTTCATTTCCACGAAGGGCCAATTTTTGCCAACATTGTCTTAGCGGACGAAATAAATCGCGCTTCACCCCGTACTCAATCCGCGTTGTTAGAAGCAATGGCAGAATTTCAAGTCACCATTGACGGGAACGTGCGAAAACTCAAAGAGCCATTTTTTGCGATCGCAACTCAAAATCCCGTCGAATCGCGGGGTACATATCCCCTACCAGAAGCGCAAATGGATCGTTTTGCACTCCAATTTAGCCTGGGATACATATCACCTGAAGAAGAAGTAAAAATTCTCTCAAATCAAATTCAACAACATCCGATCGATACAATTAAACCTTGCGTTAACTTACAAGACATCATCAATTTAAAACAGCAAGTCAAACAAGTCAGGATCGGCGAAGAGTTGAAACGGTACATAGTAGATATTGTCAATGCTACGCGATCGACAGAAGGAGTGCAATTAGGCGCAAGTCCGAGAGGTTCCCTTGCATTAATGAAAATTGCTCAAGCATTAGCTTTATTTGATGGCTATCAATTCGTTACTCCAGAACATATTCAAGAATTAGCAGTAGAAGTAATTGCACATCGATTAGTTATGGAACCTCAAGCGCGTTTTTCTGGTAGAACCGCCGCCGGAGTTGTGGAAGAAATTTTGAAATCCGTACCAGTTCCTACTTGATGGTAATTAGAAACCCGGTTTCTTTGAGAAACCGGGTTTCTAAGCGTGGATAAAGCGACAACTAAATTGCCATGAAACGTTTTCTCTATCGAACTTTCCATCTCACTTATGCACTCGAACAATCTCGACGAAGACGATTGACAACTAATGGATTGATAATTTTTTCATGCTTGATTATCTCTGCCACGCTTGGCTTAGATACCAATCAAAACATGACTTATCAGATATTTACTTTTCTTTTATCAATTTTCATCATATCAATAGTTTCTAGTCGATTTTTTCCTTTTCGATTCAGTGCAGTGAGGACGCTTCCTCGATTTGCCACAGTAGGCGTAAATCTGAAGTACCGCATTCTCATTCACAACAAAACCAACAAAATTCAACACAACCTTAAATTGTTGGAAAGTTTTGCCGACCCCCGTCCCACCTTCCAAGAATTTATCGAAACACCCGAACCTTTTGAAAAAAAACGTAATCCATTTGATAGATATGTAGGGTATTATCGTTGGGTATGGTTAATTGCCAGAAAACGAATAGCCGCAGCGAAACAAATAGATTTACCCTCACTTCCACCCAACAATAAAATTGAAGTAGTTTATGAAATTACACCTGCTTACCGAGGAGTGATTCGATTTGCAGATTTAACAGTGATTCGACCCGATCCTTTTGGATTGTTGAATGCTTACACGACAATTTATTTACCGCAATCTTTGTTAGTTTTACCCAAATTATATAACCTACCCCCTGTTAAACTTCCCGGTGCGAGGAGATATCAATCTGGTGGAGTGGCGTTAGCTTCATCGGTGGGAGATTCAGAGGAATTTCGGTCTTTGCGAGAATATCGTCCGGGAGATTCCTTGCGAAAAATTCACTGGAAAAGTTGGGCAAAAATTGGTAAACCAGTTGTCAAAGAAGAACAGGATGAATTTTTTGTCAGACACGCACTGATATTAGATACATTTCAGAAGGAAAAATATAGTGAAATTTTAGAAGAAGCAGTAGCAATTGCTGCTTCGCTAGCTTGTGAAGTACAAACCCAAGAATCCTTACTAGACTTGATGTTTGTCGGTCATGAAGCATATTGTTTTACCTTTGGCAGAGGACTTAGCCATACAGACAAAATGCTGGAAATTCTTGCTTCGGTTGTGGCGTGTCGGGATCAATCTTTTGATTCGCTGATTCCAACCGTAATGGAGAGAGTTTCTCTATTGAGTGGCTGTATTTGCATATTTCTTACTTGGGATGAAACGCGAAAAAAATTAATCAATTATCTCAAAGGAGTCGGCATCCATACCTTAGTTTTAATCGCGACAGATAAAGATAATGTTGACTGGGAATTTATGCAAGATAATCTAACAACTTTTCACATTTTAAAATTGGGCAACATACAAGAGGATTTAATGCGGATATGAAAACACCACCGTTGCTTCTAGGTGCTGCTTTAATATTTTGGGGTTGGCAGACGGGACTATGGATTTTTGCCATCCCAATGGCGGTTATTATCGAAGGTGCTAGATTCTTTCCTTCTCGATGGGAATTTTCTGGTACTGATTTCCGGCGCATAGCGAATCTCTGTCTGATTATTTTAGTTGTTCTAACTGTTTATCTGCTGATTAGGAATCCCTCTTTTTACTTTGTTTATACTCTTTTGCAATGGCTGCCAGTTATATCATTTACTCTTTTAGCTGCTCAGACATATTCTGTCAATGAAAATATCGATATAACTAAACTTTTTTTATTATTCAATGATGAAATAACAATCGATAAAACTCAACGCTTTACTGTTAATATCTCTTATCCTTATTTAGCATTTTGTATTTTGTCTGCTAGTAACGCCAATGTGGGCAATATTTCTTTTTATTGTGGGATGTTCGTACTATCAGCCGTTGGTCTTTGGTCAGTGCGGTCTAAACGATTTTCACCAATGGTTTGGCTTTGTCTTCTATTAACTGCTGGAAGTATTGGATTTTTAGGACAAATTGGCTTGCACCAACTTCACTTGACAGTAGAAGACCAGGTAGCAGCATTGTATGGTAAGGCGATGGAAAGAGAAACAAATTCGTCTAAAAAACAAACCAATATAGGAGATATTGGTTTATTAAAACAGTCAAATGATATTGTTTTTAGGGTTGATAAAAAAGGACAAATAATTCCTGATTTGTTGTTGAGAGAAGCTACTTATAATAAGTATCAAGCTTCTCTTTGGGTGGCATCAAAAGCTAATTTTGTTACCGTACAATCTGATAATAATGGTACGAGTTGGCGTTTGGAAAATAGCGTAATAAAAGACCTAACCCCCCAGATCCCTTCCCTGCGAGGGAAGGGGGAGAATTCTCAGAATATTTCTTTGCAGGAGAGAGGTTATACGATTAATGTTTCTGGTACGCTGCATGGGGGACAAGGTTTGTTAGCGCTGCCAAATGGAACTTTTCAAATTGATGAATTACCCGTTAGCCAGATGGAGCAAAATCAATATGGTGCGGTAAAAGTATCAGGAAAAGTTGATGCGATCGCATATCAAATTCAATTCAATAGAAATCTTTCTTTTGATAGTTTACCTACCGAAAATGACCTGCAAATTCCGAAGCAAGAAAAACCAGCACTTGATAAAATTATCAGCCAATTAGATATTAAAGGGAAATCACCATCAGAAATATTAAATCGTGTAGATAGGTTTTTTATCAAAAATTTCACTTATTCTCTAAAACTAGCTAATAAAGAAAATTCTTCAACGCCGTTATCAACATTTTTGCTGCAAACTCGTTCCGGACATTGCGAATATTTTGCTACTGCAACTACGCTTTTGTTGAGAGCAGCAGGTATTCCAGCCCGCTATGCTGTTGGATATTCGGTTCACGAATTTAGCCAATTAGAAAATCAATATATTGTCAGAAATCGCCATGCTCATGCTTGGACAATGGTATACTTAAATGACCAATGGCAAGCGTTCGATACTACACCTGCTGATTGGACAAGAATTGAGGATGCCACTGCTTCTAGGTTATCATTCATCTCCGATCTATGGTCATTTTTGAGTTTCAAAATTTCACATTGGTTAAGCAGCAGCGATGGATTAAAGTATGGATGGGTGCTGATATTTGTATTAGTTTCTATTCTGGTTTGGAGGTTTAGTCGCCAGACCAAAGTGCGTCGTTTATCTAGGAAACAAAGATTAGCTCAATCAACTGCTAAATTAGAACAAAATCAAAGAAATTCGGAGTTTTATTTAATTGAAAAAGCTTTAAACGAGTTGGGATATATCCGTCAACCTTCTGAGTCGTTAAAGAGTTGGATTATCAGATTGAAAGAGGAAATACCAGCATCAGATTTGATTGATGAATTGAGTTATTTGATTGAACTTCATTATCGCGATCGCTTCGATCCTGAAGGTATTAAAGATGACGAAAGAGCCATATTAAGCTCGAAGATTCGAGCGTGGTTAGAAAAATATAAATTAATTACTCACAATTTATAGCGATCCTATTTAAGTAATCAACCCCACCCTAGCCCTCCCCTTACCAAGGGGGGGTTGGGTGGGGTTTAGTTGTTCGCAATTCATTTAGGATCGCTATAGTTAATAAATGATAGTTTGTAGTAAGGATGTTAGTCCTTAGTTTCTGACGCTGGGAAGACTAAAGTCCTCACTACAAACAGAATAATAGGAGCTAGTTATGCACGCATGGTCAGCTTGGTCGGGTATTTACTCCTGTAGTGTTTTTACTATGTATGAAGAGGAAGCTTGGAGAGGTTCATTAGACTTACAATGGGATGATACAGGTAGAGTAACTGGTTCTGGACGACTAAATACAGGAGAAGATTTTATCACTGAAGATGAAGGTAAGGAACCACAATTAATGGATGTGGTGTTTTTAGGTCAAATCGTTCAACGTGGAAACCTCTACGGAATAATGGTTGCACCAAATCGATTTGAAAAAGGTATTTGTTGGACATTAGATTTAGAGGTTAATATAGAACAGAAAGAGCTAGCAGGAGAAGTGTTTTATTCTGAGGATTATCTTGGTGAAGGGGAACCAGGTAGTATACTGATTAAATATGAGCAGGGTTAGGCAAAAATTCCCTAACATGAAAATAGATGATAAATGTAGATGCTCATTTTAGACGATAGCTTAAGCATTTCAAAAATAACCCTACCTCAAAACCCGCCCCTACCAGATATGTATGATTCATTTCGTGAATTGTATAAGTCCCGATATCTTAACCGTAGATTAATATAGATCGAAGGATAGTTTTATATAGTTAATTGGTAAGAGCCTTTCCCTTTTTCTCTTCCCTTTCCCCGTTCTCCTTTGGTTATTATGACGCGAATTTTAATTTTATATGCCTCTCTCGGTTCGGGACATATCAGCGCCGCCAACGCATTGAGCGAAGCTTTTTCCCACTACCCAAATGTAGAGATTCTCTGCGAGGATGCTCTCGCTCATGCTAGCGGTATTTATCGCAATGCGGTGGTGCAAGCTTATAAAGAATCTAGTGAGAAATTTCCGTTATTTTATAAAGCAATTTATGAGGGAAGCGATGTTGATGATTTGGAAAAATCTTTCGATAGCAATTTAGCTTGGGCGAGGCTAGAACTTCCTTTCTTTAGGCGTTTGGGAAAGTTGCTCAAAACAACCGATCCGGATGTGATTGTCTGCGTGCAACAAATTCCCACTCGGTTGTTGCAACTGTTATCACCGGAATATAAAACTACTAAGCCTCAATATGTTGTGGTAACCGATTTAGTCGTTCACAGTACGTGGCTGAATTATGGCATAGATGGCTATTTTTTACCGACTGATTTAAGTGCAAATATGCTCAAAAGTCGAGGAGTAGATGGAAAACTTTTGCACGTTACGGGTATTCCGATTAAGTTGGAAGCGATGCAGCCAAAATCGAAACAGGAAATGCGATCGCATCACGATTTACCAACCGATATACCAGTTTTAACGTTGTTTGGCGGCGGGCTGAATTCGCGACGAGTTCGCGCCGTAGTTTCATCTCTGCTGGAGACTTCCATGCCTTTAATGGTAGTAGTTGTATCCGGTCGAAATGAAGAATTACTAGAAGCATTAGAAGATTTAACAGATAGCGATTGCGTTAAATTACGCAAATTGGGAACTATTGATTACGTAGATGACTTGATCGTTGCTAGCGATTTGATTATCACTAAAGCAGGTGGATTGATCACCAGCGAAATTTTGGCACGAGGAACCCCAATGATTATTGTGGAACCAATTCCAGGACAAGAAGAACAAAATGCAGATGCGATCGCAGCAGCAGGCGCGGGAGTGCAACTGCGACTCCTGGAAATGGTGGCACCAGCCGCCCAATATCTCCTCAAACGCCCGGAACGCCTCCAACAAATGCGTCAAGCTGCTTTGGAATTAGGAAAACCCCGCGCTGCGTTGAATATCGCTGAATTCATTCTCAAAGATTGGCAGTCGCACGTTAGAAGTAGTGAGGAGGTGAGAGGGTGATGGGGAGATGGGGGGACGCAGTGTATATTTTTAACTTCATCCTTTATCCTTTATCCTTCATCCTTACATATGACATCAAGCAAAGACTTTCTCTGGGGTGTTGCGACATCCGGTTACCAGAGTGAAGGAGGTTACAATCAACCGGGACAACCGCAAAATAATTGGTCTGTTTGGGAAAAACAGGGCAAAGTGATGCCCACCAAAGCCGCCGCCGAGTTTTGGACGCGGTATGAGGAGGATTTTCAGAACTGCCAAAACCTTGGAATCAATAGCTTTCGGTTGGGGTTGGAATGGGCGAGAATTCAACCTTCTACGTCTGTCGAAGCGATGTCTGCGCCTGCTTTTGATACGGAAGCGCTCGATGCTTATGCCGATCGCATTGCTGCTTGTCGCCGTCACGGACTAGAGCCGATCGTCACCCTACATCATTTTACCCATCCCGCTTGGTTGGGAGTAGATGCCTGGTTATCAAAAGATACGATCGATTGTTTTGCCGAATACGTGCGAGTTGCAGTCACTCACATCAATCGCCGTTTGTGCGATCGCTATCAACTCCCACCCATTCACTGGTACATTACAATTAACGAACCGAATATTCTCGTTTCCAACACTTATTTAAGTGGTATGTTTCCTGGCGGTTCAGAGCGGGGAATTACTACAATGTTTCAAGCTTACAACCATCTTTTAACCGCCCACGTTCGAGCCTATAAATACATTCATCATCTCTATCAAACAGAAGGTTGGGCAACTCCCCAAGTTTCTCTTAACACATATTGTAGTGACCTTTATTGGTCAGAAAAAGTGATTTGGGATTTGCTCGAAGTACGAAAAAAAGGCATCAAACCAAGTGAATTACGAGAATGGACTTATAGTAATGCTCAAGAATTAGAAACTGCATTGCGGAATGCCAACCTGCCTTTTCGTCGGAACAATTTACCTTACCAATTAGGCAGGCTAAGTCACTGGCTGGCTAATCGGTTAGGAACTCGCAATTTTGATATTAAATATTTGGATATTTATTTACAAGAATTAGAAAATGCTCCTCATCCAAATGTGTTCGATTATGTAGCGATCGACTACTACGATCCGTTCATCGCTCATACGTTCCGCCTACCAAATTTTACAGACTTTGAGTTTGAAACGAAAGATTTTCGCGGTTGGTTGATGAGCGGGATTACTAGCAAGTGGTGGGATTGGCGAACGCTTCCCGAAGGATTGCACTTTTTCTGTCAATTTTACGCACAAAAACTTGGTTATCCGATTATGATTGCAGAAAATGGCATGGCACTGCGCCGCAAACCCGATAATAGCAACGCCACGCGCCGTCCAGATCAATTCACTCGCAGCGAGTTTATCAAAGCGCATTTACAACAAGTGAAACGATTGCAAGATGAAGGAGTGCCAATGCTTGGTTATATGCACTGGTCGCTGACGGATAATTATGAGTGGGGGTCTTATACGCCTCGGTTTGGATTATTTGCGATCGATTTTGCAGCAGGTACAGAACGATTGGTGGAAGATCATTTAGGCGATCGACCTTCGCAAACTTACGCCAAGTTAATTCGAGAAGCTAGCTTGGGGGGATAGGGAGATGGGGGGATGGAGTGATGGGGAGGTGGGGGGAAATTTTTTTACTTCAGACTTCATCCTTCATCCTTCATACTTTATTCGGACTGCTTTGATTGCCTGATTCAGCCAATCGAGATAGGTTTGTTCTCGCCGCATCACTAACTCCAGTACCAATCGCCGCAAGAACTGCTCGCGAGATGCTTTGGGATCGTCCAAGGAAAGAATATCGTGAGCCTTGCATTCGGCTAGTTTCTCACGCCGCGCTGCCAACTCTTGCTCCAGCAAACGAATAATTGCTTCGTTGGGTAGTTGAGCGGCAAAGTAGAGTTGCACTAATAAAGGTTCTCGGAAAATTGGTAGAGGCTGGTGAGTCTCAAGCCACTGATTTAATGCCGCTTCGCCTGCTTCGGTAATGCGGTAAACCTTGCGATTAGGGCGATCGTGCTGAATTTCGATCGTGCAAGTAATCCAACCTTGCGTCTGTAGTTTATCTAATGTGCGATAAATCTGTGCTTGATCTGCTTGCCAGAGGTGGGCAATGCAATCGTCAAAGCACTCAGTTTTTAGGTCGTAGCCAGTCCGCTCTTGTTGCTGAAGCAGACCGAGAATAACGTGGGTAAGAGACATAGACGGTTTACCGAATTAAAAAGGGATACAAGCCCTACCGATCGAGTTTATATAATCCTATGCTAATATATGATTAATCAGATATAAGATACTTCATACAACAATCTGATTCCCAGGAGGCAATAGTATGACCCTGCAAACTCAAACGCTCCGAACCGTTGCCGGAATCATCAATAGCGTTGAAACCCTAGAAGGGGCTGGATTCCTGGTACGTCGTCCCTTTCCAAAAAGCAGCTTTTCACAGTTTGACCCCTTTCTCCTCCTCGATGAATTAGGCCCCGTTAACCTGAAACCGGGTCAAGCCAAAGGTGCACCAGATCATCCCCATCGGGGCTTTGAAACCGTTACCTACGTATTGGACGGACGGTTAGAACATAAGGATTCACAGGGACATACCGGAATACTAAATCCGGGTGATGTGCAATGGATGACGGCAGGGGCAGGGGTCGTGCATTCGGAAATGCCGGAATCAGAGTTTACTCGCACTGGTGGACGGCTACATGGAATTCAACTGTGGGTCAACCTGCCACGACGGGATAAAACGATCGCGCCTCGCTATCAAGAAATTGGGGCGGCTCAAATTCCCGTAGCTCAAACCGAAGATGGGTCTGTAACGGTGCGAATCATTGCTGGAGAAGCGTTAGGAGCAAAGGCGGTCATTGAAACTCGCACGCCGATCATTTACCTGCACTTCACGCTGCAACCGGGTGCATCGATCGTCCAAAAAGTACCGCAAGAATACAATGCCTTTGCTTATCTGCTGGATGGTTCTGGTTTGTTCGGCACCGAACAGGAACCTGGTAATGATGGGCAGATGGTGATGTTTGCTGCCGATGGGGATGAGGTTGTAATTACCAACCCCGCTGATGCTCAACAACCGCTCGATTTCCTGCTAATTGCTGGAGTGCCATTGAATGAACCTGTAGTACGTTATGGGCCTTTTGTAATGAACACCGAAGCTGAAATTATGCAGGCGATCGAAGACTACCAAAAAGGAAGGATGGGACGGATTTATGTTTAATACGCTTCAACACCGCATCAACCAGCATCAGCTTGTCAGCGAGTTACGAATTAAATTGCTGCGCTTGCACAAATTATTGTTGAACACCGAGCGCGTCAGTTACGAGCGAGTGCGGGGAAATGTTTCCCAAGGGGAACTGCTACAACTAGCTATCAATGACGATCGATTTGCTTGGTTACATCAACTCACCGAATCGATCGTGCAAATTGATGATTTACTCCATGCTGATGAGCCTGTGACAAAGGAAGCGATCGCCACTCTCGTCAGCAATATTCGGAATTTGCTCGCGCCGGACGAATGGGGAAATGATTTTGCGATGAAGTATGATGCAGCCCTGCAACGCAATCCTGATGTGGTGTTAGCTCATGCCGATGTTGTAATGGTGCTAGCGAATATTGAGCAATAAACCGATAATGTTTGTCCAAGTTGAATGCAATTTGGACAAACAGTTTCTTCAAATTTATCACAATGGAGCAATTCATCTCCCGTTATAACGCTAGTTTAACGGGAGATGAATTGCGACCAACTTGCATTAAT